>JBDRTM010000440.1:0-13582 GCA_043824065.1 Planctomycetota bacterium
ATCGCATTGATTGATTTGGTTGGTCGATACGAAGGCTGTGCAATCTCCGAGCTGTTGGGTGGACGTTCACGCGACCGCATTAAACTTTATGGCAGCGCCGGTATGTATATGCCTCCTGAAAAGTATGCCGAAGAGGCGGCGGCCATTACGGCCATGGGATTCCCGGCATATAAAATGCGGCCGGGGAGCGGCCCGGAAAATGATTTAAAAACTATAGAATTGATGCGGCAGGCCGTAGGACCCGAGATGGGACTCATGGTTGATGCACATACCTGGTGGCGAATGGGCGAGCGCAGCTATTCCTTCGAACAAATTGAACAGTTAGCGAATGATATGGCGATGTATAAACCGGTTTGGCTGGAAGAGCCGCTGCCTCCGGAAAAGCATGAGGCTTATCGCAAATTGCGAAGTCAGTCCCGACAGGGATGGCCAAGTCCATTGAATGTCAAGTTGGCCTCCGGAGAGCACGAGCCTGATATTTTAGGTTTTCAGGATTTGATTGATTCCGAAGCCGTTGATTATATTCAGATGGATGTGCTCTGCCAGGGAGGATTTGCCGTGGCCCAGCGAATCTTTGAAGGTGTCCGGCGGCACGGATTGAAGTTTGCGTTTCATAGCTGGGGAACCACCCTTGAAGTGCTGGCTGCGGCACATCTGGGGATATGCCAGCCGGAAAATGTGGTTGAATGGCTGGAATACCCGTGTTACTCGACCCGGGGGCGTGCGGGGATGTATCCGTTTCCACTTTCGGATGAAATTCTGGCCGAACCACTGGAAATTGAGCAGGGGTATCTTGTGGTGCCTGAAGGGCCCGGCCTGGGAATTGACATTGATGAACGCGTGATTGAGAAGTATCCATTCATACCGGGGCCCTGGTCGGTTTTCCGTTTGGATTCTCCGCCTGAAACTATTGCGGTTACCGGGGACCACAGCATAAAATGGGTGAAGCCCGCCCGTCGTCCACAGTCCCGAAAGGGACGCCTTGCGGCGGATGCCTTGCGGCAAAGACGGGACGAGGTGAAAGGAGAGTAGAATGATTGACCCGTTGTGGCTTATGTTCATCGGTATGATTGTGGTCCTCGGCGGCATTTTAGCGTTGCGCCTGCATGCATTTCTTGCGCTAATCCTCGGCGCCATCATTGTGGGCTCTCTCACAGCGACACCTGCACTGAGGCAATTTGCCCAGGACAAGAACATGACAGCGGCAGAAACCGAAGCCTTGGTCCAACAATCCGTGGGCGAACGTGTTGCCGGCGCATTCGGGCGAACGTGTACGAAGATTGGGATTTTAATTGCCATGGCCTCCATCATCGGGAAGTTCTTACTTGAAAGTGGCGCTGCAGAGCGAATCGTTCGGTCTCTGCTAAAATGGCTGGGGGAAAAACGCGCGCCCGGCGCATTCTTAGGCAGCGGATTTCTGCTGGGAATGCCGGTCTTTTTCGATACGGTTTTCTATCTGATGATGCCCTTAGGTAAGGCCATGGGGATCAAGGTAGGGCGGAATTACGGTCTCTACATTATGGCGATTGTAGCAGGAGCAACCATGACCCATTCTCTGGTACCACCGACGCCCGGCCCCTTGTTCGTTGCGGGTGAGCTTTCTGTAAACATAGGACTCATGATCATAGGGGGAATCGTCGTCGGCCTCTTTACTGTTAGCGCCGGTTATCTTTATGCGCTATGGGCAAACCGAAAATGGCCGATACCTGTCAGAGACACGGCCGATACTTCTGTTGCCGATCTAAGAAGTATGGCTGAAAAAGATGAAGCAACCCTACCACCCTTTTGGCTTTCGATACTACCCATCGTTCTCCCAGTTATTTTGATTGCCGGAGGGACATTTTTTGACTCCTGGGTGAAGACACAATCTCCCATAACAACGGCTCCATGGTGGCGAAGCATCGCCGTGTTGATTGACAATGTAGGCAATCCTAACGTGGCCCTTACAATTTCGGCTGCGATTGCTTTGTTGACTTTTGCATGGCGGAATCGAGACCAGAAGTCGAAGACCCGCTTCTCCGAAGGAGTCCTTAGGACTAACGGGGGGAAGAATATCACAGCGTTCCTTCAGAATGCGCTCTCGAGTGGCGGGTTAATCATTCTTATCACATCTGCCGGTGGTGCCTTTGGCGGAATCCTGCAGCAGACCGGCATCGGTTATCGCATCCAGGAGCTGGCGACTTCTTATCACATAGCCGTACTTCCTTTGGCATTTTGTGTAACAGCCATTGTCCGAACGGCCCAGGGTTCTGCAACGGTCGCCATGATAACTGCGGTCGGCATTCTCGGTGGTCTGGCCGGCAGCGGACAGATGGGATTCCATCCGCTCTATCTGGCACTGGTCATCGGATGTGGGTCAAAACTCATTCCCTGGATGAATGACAGCGGCTTCTGGGTGATATGCAAGATGTCCGGTATGACGGAGGGCGAAACGCTGAAAACCTGCTCGACGATGATGACACTGATGGGAATCGTTGGTTTGCTCGTGATTATGATTCTGGCACGACTTTTCCCATTGGTTTAACAATCTCGCTAAATAGTATCTGTTGCGGAAACAGTATTTGTCATTCCCGCGGAAGCGGGAATCCAGCTTTTTCGCTCTGGACCCCTGCTCCCCGCTTTCGCGGGGACAAGTTTACCCCTGCGGAAGCAGGGGCAGGGGTGACATCGTCAGTTTTTGTTTTCCGCAACAGATACTAAATAGAAAGTAAGGAATCAAAATGAAAATTGTCGACATGCGTATTCACTCGGTCGCTATTGCGGATCCACCCCTGCGCAGTTCGTATGGCCTTCATGCCCCCTACGCGTTGCGGACTATTCTGGAGCTTGAAAGCGAAGACGGTATTGTTGGCATTTCCGAAACGTATGGCGGCCAGACTCCGGCCCAGGCCCTAAGAGAGTTGCGGCCTCAAATCGTTGGTGCCGATTCATACCGTTTAACCGGCTTCCTCTCGCCCTTGGTGGAAGGACAGGGAGCAGGCTCTGAGCGTTCGCAGACATACCTGGTGCCTGGAGAGAATCCCCTTGACGCAACTACCCGCACCTACGCGGCCATTGAAGTTGGGTGTCTGGATTTAATCGGAAAATCTGTTGGCCAGCCGGTATGTGACCTGATTTGCGGTCGCCTCAGGGATAAAGTTCCGTTTTCCGCTTATCCGTTCTACAAGCATGCCGGAGGGGGAGGTGAAGGCGGCGATGTTCGCGAAGATGAATACGGAGAAGCCCTGACGCCCGAAGCCCTGGTGCAGCAAGCCAAACAGATGGTGACCAAATACGGATTCGGCTCCATCAAATTCAAAGGCGGTGTGCTGGAACCGGACATGGAAATTGAGACCATCAAATTGCTCCGTCAGGAGCTTGGTCCTGAAGTTCCTTTGCGCATCGACCCAAATTCTGCATGGACCGTTGAAACTTCCTTGCGCGTAGGCAAAGCGTTGGCCGGGGAGCTTTCGGGCGGCGGATATTTGGAAGACCCAACCGCCGGTTTGGAAAATATGGCAGAGGTAAGACGACGGTTAGTCGCCGAGGGAATTATGACACCGCTGGCCACCAATGTGGCCGTCACTTCGTTCGGTGATATCCCTCGGGCCATCGAATTAGACGCTGTGCAGATTATTCTGTGTGACCATCATTATTGGGGCGGCATGCGGCAGGTACAGCATTTGGCGAATCTTTGTAAGGTCTTTGGCATCGGATTATCGATGCATTCGAACAGTCATTTGGGCGTGTCCTTGATGGGAATGGCGCACGTCGCCGCCGCGACACCTCATTTGACTTATGCTTGTGACACACATTATCCCTGGCAGTCAGAACAAGATGAAGTGGTCGCCGGAGGCCGCGTACCAATTGTCAATGGTTGCGTCAAGATTCCTGAAAAGCCCGGATTGGGAGTAGAGCTGGATTATGACCAGCTGGCACGTGGACGTGAACGTTATGAAAAATGTGCATATCGCAAACGGGATGATGAGGCCCAAATGCGCAAACATGTCGATCCCAGCTGGAAGCGAATTCTGCCAAGATGGTGATTTTTGAAGCTAAGATTGGAAATCCTCATGGATGCTCTCGCTTCTCGTCAATCACCAGGATGCGCTGATTCTTTTGGTATTTCTCTTTCATTTTATAACCTTGATAGGCTTAAATGGCAATTCCAACGTGAAGGTCGCTCCCTGCCCCACACCATCGCTATAGACGGTCAAGGACCCTCCCATCTCCTTAGCTGCCAGGGCGCTGCTGTGCAAACCGAAACCGTGACCATGTTCCTTGGTCGTGAATCCATGTCTGAATATCTTCGTCAAATTATCCTCGGATATCCCAACACCATTGTCGGCCACTTCGATCCGGAAGCGGTCCTCACAATGTTTATAGATTCGAATAGTCAGTAATTTTTCTTCTTTACTACTGTCACTCAAGGCATACTTGGCGTTGTTTATCAGATTCACCAGGATCTGGAGCGTTCTTTGCTTGTCAATCTCGACGTCGCCAAGCTCTTCAAACTCACGTATAAGCCGAGTTCCATGGCGTTCCAATCCTGCACTATTGATCTGGATGGCATCTTCGGCTAATTTGCTAAGAGACGTTTGGACCTCAACGCCCGAGACCTTAGCGTATGACTGTTGCATACTGACTATATCCTTAATGTGCTGGACGTTTTCAGCCATTACCTGGAGTTTGCTAATAATATCAGTCTGCTCATTTTGCAGACATTTACTGACCTCAGTCAGATACACGGGTATATGTTTTCCCTGGGGGTGTTCGGTAAGGAACGTTCCAAGGTCATCAGTATGCTCATTGATGATATTTGCCACTTTTTCCAAGTTTGCCACCTCTGAGCTGGTAACTTTCTCTCTTATCACGGTTGTCGATACGTTAATACTGTTGAGAACATTTCCAACATTGTGCAGTACATCGGCGGCCACTTCCGCCTTGCCCGCTCTGTGGGCTGTATCAATCAGTACCCTTTGAGCTGTCTCAAGCTCGGCCTCGGCCTTTTTACGAAGGATAATTCCCGACAGAACATCGGCTGCTGTCTGTAAAAACTGCTCATGTATCGAGCTATGGATATGTCCAGCTTCTAAGTAAAGGGTAATTACTCCCAAAACCTCTTGAGAAGATATGATTGGAACACAATAATGACCGTGCTCTGAAATACCATCATATTTTCTTTCGTGTCTATCATCGACGCATTCTGCAAATTGCAACTGACGAGTTGATGCTGCCATACCACATAAGCACGTTCCAAATGGCACTTGAGAACACATAACCTTTACCTGCTCCGGCAATGCACTGTGAACCTTCATAACCAAGACTTCAGCGTCATCTTCAACCAGAAAGATGCCTCCTTTTGATTGTAACTGCAGATAAGGAGTATTAACAATCAGGTCGAAAGCCTGTCCTAAAATTTCTTCCAGTGATAAATTCCTTAAAGAAAGACTGAGTAACTCGTTAATAACAGTCTGAAGCTGAGAATCTCGCCGTATTTGTTCGTTGATAGTCGTTAATTCAGCAGTACGTTCACAGACTTTTTCTTCAAGCAGGTCCTTCGCCCGCTCGAGAGATTCTTCCCTATCCGCCAGTTTTTCAACCATGGAATTGAAGGCAGCGGAAAAAGTGCCCATGAAATCGATACGTTGATGATAGTCTCCTTCCGCGATTCTTTCCGCCTGCCAAGTCAGGTGTAACAGCCTGGCATGTAGCTCTTTGAAAGGAGATGCTAAGACGTTTGCCGTTCTGGGCACAGATCCATTGAGCTTTCCTTGTGAAAGAGGAATGATAAATTCGCGAATTTCCGAAAAGCACTCAATAATCTGGTTTGTAAGCACAGCAAATTGTCTTGCTGACTCATCAGGGTAATCGGATATGTCTATTTTTTCGGCATTTTTCCCTCTTAATAAGTCTTGAAGTCTGCACCCAGCATCATATAATATTTTATTCTCTATACTCTTCATATACTAATTCTAACATAACACTTTGACGGCAAATCTGCACACCCTGTCGCCATTAGCCCAGCAATCAACCTCCTTGACGCTAAATTCCTTACCTGTATAGGTATTGAGAATTCCCGCTATGAATCCTTCATCATAGGTACATATCGTTTCTTCAGAAATTGGCAAACCCGAACAATCCAGGTCTTCTGCAACGGTCAATGTCATATCTAAAGTATCAATATCTAATTTTTCAACTCTTAGGACCCCTATCTCGAGGTCTTTAAGAGTCTTTTGGAGTTGAGCTACAAATTCATCAAGCTTTAAATCTACACTTAACAGGTTTCTGCAAAAATGTTCACCCGCCAGCTTGCCTGCCTTAAAGAAAATTTCATCTGCGGTTTTAACATCAAACTCCGTAATCAGGACATCTCGCAATGTGTATTGAAACAAGCGATAAACAAGCACAGGTGCCATTGGTCCTAAATTTGGTCTACCTATACTGATATCTCCGAGGTTCTCCCAAGAAAATTTATTGCAATCTCTTTCTTCTTTAAACATTTTGAGCTACCTCCAATATATTTAATTGTTTTCAGCGGAGAGTCTTCCTGCTGTCAATCCCGGCTCCTGGAACAGCTTGCCTTTTATACCGCCTGCACCATTAGTGACAGTCACCTTGCTGCATACTTTAAGCTCCTTTCATTGGGCAGTATATCGGCAGAAGGGAACAAGAGAATAACCAGTGGCGGTCGTTTCCGACAAATTCCAGGAAAAAGAGCATTCCGGACCCAGGAATACCTTGCCCTGCGGGACTTAAACGTATATCCTTGTATGCAAAAAGTCCTGGGAGCTGACTATGAAGAAGATGGGCTACTTGCAGTGGGCAATTGAGAACACCAAGACAGCATGGTGGCACGACTCGGCGGAGCCGAGCGAGCTTGAGCGCGGTATCCGGAGGGGGGCCATCGGTGCTACTACCAATCCTTTCCTCTCGCATCTTGCATTGTCCAGGAACAAAGACGCATGGGCCAAGGAGATAGACAATGTGCTGTCAGAAAACCAGAAGCCGGAAAGAAAAGCCGAAGAGCTTATGAGCATAGCAATAACGCACGCTGCCCATCAGTTCGAGCCGCAATACGAAAAAAGCGAAGGCCGAATGGGTTATGTCTGCGCCCAGGTGAATCCCGCACGCGCGGCAGAAAGAGAGTGTATGCTTTCGATGGCAAGGCGTTTTCACGCCTGGGCACCCAATATTGCCGTCAAGCTGCCCGCCACGGAGGCAGGGCTGGATGTGCTTGAGGACTGTACGGCTGAAGGAATCACGGCCACACTGACCATAAGCTATACTGTGCCGCAGGTAATTGCCATAGCCGAAAGACATCGCCAGGGAATACGGCGGGCCGAACAGAATAGTATCGAACCAGGCAAGTGCTTTGCCGTCATTATGATCGGGCGCCTTGATGACTATCTTCGAGATGTGGCGCACGACTGTGAAGCTGACATTAGCGAATCCGATATTCGTCAGGCGGGTTTGGCGATTTCCAAACGGGCTTATTCCATCTACAAACAGCACAGCTACGAAGCCATGTTGATTGTTGCCGCCCTAAGGGGGACTTACCATATGACAGAATTAGCGGGCGCGGAAATCATTATGTCTATTGCTCCCCCATACCAGGAGATGCTGCTGTCTGAAGAATTGCCCTTCGAGGAGCGTATAGACCACCAGATACCCGGGGATGTAATTGAGAGACTCTCAACGTTGCCTGAGTTTGTTCGGGCTTACGAACCTGAGGGAATGCAGCCCAAGGACTTCATTACATACGGGGTAACGCAAAAAACACTTGCACAGTTTCACGAAGGCGGCTGGAAGCTGTTGGAGAATTTTTAGCTCGTTGAGTAGTAAGTAGTAAGTGGTGAGTAGTCAACTCACCAATTAGTTACTGTTTCTTAAACATTATTTGTCATTCACGCGGAAGCGGGAATCCAGCTTTTTCGCTCTGGACCCCTGCTCCCCGCTTTCGCGGGGACAAGTTTACCCCTGCGGAAGCAGGGGCAGGGGTGACATCGTAGGTTTTTGCTTTCCGCAACAGGAACTAATTAACCATTTAACTACTCACCAATTAACTAATTAACCAGACACGAAAGGTTTAGCGATGAAGAAGATTGGCTTTATTGGATTGGGGATTATGGGCAAGCCTATGGCTAAGAATCTGCTCAAGGCGGGCTACTCGCTCACAGTTTACGACATTGTACCTGAGAAGATAGATGACGTGGCCGAGGCCGGAGCGAAGGCAGGCTCATCGAGCAAAGATGTCGCCGAAAAGAGCGAGATTGTAATAACCATGCTGCCTAACTCCCCGGACGTCAAGGAAGCAGTGCTGGGTAAGAACGGTGTTCTGGAGGGGGCGAAGCCGGGCACGATCCTCATAGATATGAGCTCCATTGCGCCCTTGGCGAGCAAGGAGGTAGCAGAAAAGGCCAAAGAAAAGGGAGTTACTGTGCTCGATGCTCCCGTGAGCGGCGGTGAGCCCAAGGCTATCGAAGGCACGCTTGCAATAATGGTCGGGGGGCCGCAAGAGACATTCGATGAGGTTGAGGACATTCTAAGTGTGATGGGTGCTTCCGTGACACGGGTGGGGGAGATTGGCAGCGGCAACATGACAAAATTAGCCAATCAGATCATCGTTGCCCTGAACATTGCCGCAATGTCGGAGGCAATGGTGCTGGCAGCCAAAGCAGGCGTCAACGCAGAGAAGGTCTTCCAGGCGATTCGCGGAGGACTGGCGGGTAGCACTGTTTTGGATGCGAAGATGCCGCTGGTGCTGGAAGGCAACTTCAAGCCGGGATTTCGCATCGAGCTGCACATCAAGGACCTGGCCAATGCGCTAGATACCGCCCATGAGGTAGGAGTTCCTGTTCCCCTGTCCAGCGCAGTAATGGAGGTGATGCAGGCATTGAAAGTGGACGGCAAAGGCGCAGACGACCACGGCGGAATAATTCAGTTCTATGAGAAGCTGGCCAAGGTCGAAGTGCGAGCTGTGAGATAAAGATTCAGGTTATCAGCGTATCAGGATACCAGGTAGTGGGCATCAGGTTATCAGGACATCAGGCTCCCGTTACGTACCTTTTGCAAAGTAGCATTGTTTTTCCTGATACCCTGTTCTGATGATAACTCCACAGGACGAATACAGAACCGATGTTCTTAGACCAGCGGAAGTATAGATGCAAAGAGCAGCGTAAAAGCCAGGGTGATCAGTCCCAGCGCAGCGGTGAGGATAGTCCAGGATTTGAGCGTCTCGATTTCGGTCAGACCGCCCATCCGCGCGAAGATCCAGAAGCCGCTGTTGTTCATCCAATCTCCGACAAGCGAGCCGCCGCCGATAGCCATGGCCAAGTACACGAGATTGCAACCGAGCATTTCTTCCGATATGCCCATAGCCGCAAACATAGAAGCGGTCGTAATCATGGCTACCGTGCCTGAGCCTTGCGAAAACTTTATGATAGATGAAACAGCAAAGGCCAGAAGCAGGATTGCAAGTCCCAAGCCCTGACCTCCTGTATCTGTATCGACGAATCCCTTCACCACATCCTGGACGCCGGCGGCTCGGAGCATTGCGCCGAAAGCACCGCCACCGGCCGTTATGAGAATAATGATGCCGCCGCTCATAAGAGCTGTGTCCATTTTCCCGGAAAGCTCCTTGAGAGATAATCCTCGACTGCGAACAAGCACAAACATCGCGATTGCCGCCGAGAGCAGCAGGGCCAGGTTGGGATTACCCAAAACAGCCGTGATTTGAGCCACCGGTCCACCCACGTCCAGTGCTTTGGTCACCGTGTTCATTGAAATCAGGATGACCGGCAAAATAATGGGTGCGATTGAAGTCCAGAACCCGGGAAGCTGGTCGTCATCGAGTGGTTCCGGTTCCGCCTCGCTGGTATAAGGACGCATCGGAATATCCACAAACCGATTGATCAGCTTACAAACGAGTAATCCAAGGGCTGCTGTGGGCAGTCCCACGAGGATGCCCATTCCCATCATTACTCCGAGGTCAATGCCGAAGCGGTCGGCCATGAACAGAGGACCCGGCGTTGGCGGAACTAATGTATGAGTGATTCCGGCACCTGCGACAATGGCTGTAAGATACAAGACGTAGTTCTTTTGTGTTCGCCGATAGAGCGAACGAGCCAGCGGTACCAGAAGGTAGAAAACAGTGTCGAAGAATACAGGAACTGAGAGTACGAAGCCGCTTGCCATAAGTGCCGTAGATGCCCTTTTTTCGCCCATCGCTTTGAGAAATGACCGTACGATGCGGTCGGCGGCACCGCTGTCCATAAGACATTTGCCGATAACAGTGGCCAGCGCAATCACAATACCGATAGCCCCGACCACCGAGCCAAACGCCTCGGCCACGCGAGAGACCTTATCCGCGAAATCGCCGGGGGCCAGCAAGCTAATGATTATCGCAGCAGTTATCAATGCAACAAACGCATTGACACGAAGTACTATGATCATCGCGATAAGTAGGGTAACGCCAATAATCAATATCACTATCGGATTCATAATAACAGACCTCCAAATATTGTCTCTATACCGTCACTCACAAATCCAAGTGCTCTTTTGCGAAAGCAAGGCATTTTTTGATATTAGCTTCTTCAAGCTTGACCAGCTCATCCAGCGGCAGATGATTTACCTTTGGCAACAATTCCGGCGATGCATTTGCGCGGACATATCTAAGAGTACGAGCCAAATCAGAGCCGGGCACGTCCGCGAACGTCGCCCAGTACTTCTTCGTCAGGCAAGGGACTTTCAGCGGGTCTCTGGTTGCCATCTCCAGACTGAATTGAATTTCAGGCCTCGCCTTACGAAGTATCTGAACCATTCGAGGCAGGTCAAGCAGGCCTTGCCCCAGCGGGACATCGGCAAGCAAAAAGCCATCTTCATATTCAGCCACGCCCATGTCCTTTAGATGGGCTGCAAAGCCGTAAGGTGCGTACGCCTCGACAACCGCCATCGGGTCCTCTAAGAGTGCAAAGCTGTTACCCGTGTCAACACACACGCCGACATATTCGCTGCTGATGCGCCTGAGCATATCCAGCATTTGACCGATGCGCCAGTCTTTGTGATTTTCAATCGCCAGTCGCATACGGTGTCGTGCCGCGACCGGTTCAGCCAATTGCAGCGACTTCCAGGTACGTTTCGCAAACGCTTTGAATTCTTCGGCTCTGGCAAACAGTTCGTAGCGGCGCCCACCGATAGCTATGCGGATCACATTCGCTCCAGCCTGTTTAGCCGTCCGCACCGCTGCTTCGAATCTCTCGACGCCGGACTGATCACGGGGCAGAGACGCCGAGCCCTCAACGAACATATCATAAGTTTCAGCGTTTTCGCGAAGTTTACGAGTGTAAACCTTGTCTCGAATCCCTATGTTTATCTGAACGCCGCCGGCACCGACATTATGACAATGGTCGAGGAAGCTCAGCGGGCCAGCAAGTTTTCCCTTCATTCGCCCGGTGCGTTCTGCTCTGAGCCGAATGTTGTAGGAAAAATCTGCAATGCCAAGCCGCGATTTCTTGCCCCCCCCGCCGTATGCTCGCGCCACTTCCGGCAGTGTAAATGCTGCCAACCCAGTGGCCATTGAAAAAAGCATATCTCGACGATTCATAGTCTGCAATCTTATCTTTTAAAATATCTTTTTGTTTAAGGTTGTCGATGCTCGTATCGATGCTCGCCCTGGAAACTCGAAGCTCGTATTATCTTTCCTTAAAGTCCCGCCAGCTTTTAGCTAAATTGATGCTGCATAGCTATTTTGGTAAACCTCCAAATCCCTGAAACTTCTTATTGGTTTTCTGTTGTTCATTTTTGTCCAAAGCCGGATTCGTGAATTTTATCCGGCATCCGGCTTCCAGCCTCCAGTTTCGATACCAGCTTCGACAACACCATACCAGCTTCTACAGCTTCAGTTTTATGCTTTAAAATACCTTTTTCGTTTAAGGTTGTCGATACCAGCTTCGACAACGTCAAACCTGCTTCTACACTAATGCTTAATCTTGAACCTTAATCGAATGCCAGCCGCCGCGTTTTTTTTGCGAAAGCAAAAGCGGGGGCTCTGTTCACATTGCCAGTATCTTGGCCAAAGTTGAATTACATCATACATGTTCAGGTACCACAAACGGCTCGCGGTAGTTTCGGCGTAGCAACATATTTGCCCAGTCACTAAACTCGCCAACAAATCTCTCACTTGTTCTATCAAATATCAGAGAAGGCCCTATGGTCAAGGGTTCACTTCGAATGTCCACTTTGTTGGCTCTTAGATGGGTCAGACAACGCTCAAAAGATTCCGTCAGGATGCTGTTTCCTGCGATCTCTTCGGCGATTTTCTCGACAGGTTGTTTGCGTCCAAGCCGATAGGATATGTTGGCTATATGGCACAGTGCAGCAGAGATGTGGCCTTCGAGAATATCGGCTATGAGGTCACTGACTTTTCGGCTGCGCATCGCCTTGATGAAGTTGGCCTGATGTCCGATGCCACCGTCGCCGGGGAACTGCTTGACCTTTTTATGGTTGTTGTCGTACGCCCAGCCGCCACCTCTACCACCGCGAAAATAGCCATGCTCACATTGCACCACCATGCCAAAGTTAGTCCCCCTGAAGTGGTCTGTGGCGCGTAGGCCCTTTCTCCGTCGCAGGCCGCGAACTTCATAAATAATCGGCACCGGCTTATAGTCAAAAAAAGTTATCTGCGTGTTAGCCGTTTGCCCGTCATCGTCCAAGCCGAGCCGCCCACCAATGCTGATTGCTTTGGGGGCAATTCTCTGCTGGCCAATCGCCCATCGGCTCTCGTCAACATTGTGGGCACCGAGATTGCCGACCTCCCCGGTACCTGTATCCCAAAACCAGTGCCAATCATAGTGCAGGTTCTTCCGCATCAAGGGCACCAGTGGAGCCGGTCCCTGGAAGAGGTTGTAGTCCACCGATGCAGGGATGGGCTCGGGCCCATTGACTTTGCCAATACTCTCACGGAGGTTGTAGCTGATTGCCCGGACGAGTTTGATAGAGCCAAGGCTGCCTTGTTTTATATACGCCACGGCTGCCTGCAACCCTACATCGGAGCGGTCTTGTGAGCCGACCTGCACAATCCGTTTGTACTTGCGGGCCGCCTCCACCATCTTGCGCCCTTCCCAGATATTATGTGAGGTGGGCTTTTCCACGTACACATCCTTGCCTGCCTGGCAGGCCCAAACCATCATCAGGGCATGCCAGTGGTCAGGTGTGACGATGACAACGGCGTCGATGTCCTTATTATCAAGCAACCTGCGGTAGTCCACGTACGTGGTGACTTTCTCATTACGGTCCTTGAATTTCTTGGCTTCGAAGTCCAGAAACTCTGTGTCAGCATCACAAAGTGCGACTATGCGAACACCCTGTACTTTGCCGAATATGTCGATGTGCTCCTTGCCCTTTTTGCGAAGACCCACTATGGCGATGCGAATGTCGTTGTTTGCCCCCAGAATCTTTGATGAGGCCCTGACATGCGGCGCTGAACCGAATCCGATACAGGCGGTAGCAGCCGTTAAGTTCCTGATAAAGTCTCTACGAGTGAGTCTGTTCATCGGTCTTGCCTTTCACCTATCGTGCTGAAAACGTGAATACGGTCATAGTA
>JBDRTM010000441.1:0-3046 GCA_043824065.1 Planctomycetota bacterium
TCCTCCTCTATCACAAAACCGCAAAAATCGTGACCGCCCGTCTTGGCTTGGCCCTGCTCTGATTCGCTCGGCCGTCGGCGAGCCAAGCCGAGACAGACTGGACGACCTATGACTCACAGCTGCTCAACTGCACAAGCACAGATTTAATATCTTACTTATACTAAATCAGCACCTTTCCTGTCAAGAATTATTTGCCTTTTTATTACTAATATGGCGAAAAGACATGTAATCCATTCACTTATGCTCTTGTGCTCTTATGCCCTACCTTTTCACGAACAAACTGCCCGGCAGTTGCTTTATCAGGCCTTTTAGCCGCAGCGATACTAAGCCTGCATTAACACTTCCCGCCGCCAAATCGGTGTCCGCGATTATTTCTTCTATGTGCGACGGCTCTTTATTGAGGCATTCATAAATCGTCTTTTCAGGGCCGCTCAGCTTCAATGCTTTTATGTCGAACAATGGTGTCTCTACGCTTTCAGCCGCCTTTTCCGCAGCCGTGCTTACGTGGTCTTCCAATTGTTCGCCGATATACCCCAGCCCTTCCATCACGTCCTCGACCGATTCTATCAGCTTCGCCCCCTGTTTTAGCAGCTGATGTGTGCCCTTACTCAACGGCGAATCAATCTTCCCCGGCACCGCCATCACCTCCCGATTATTTTCCAACGCAACTCTGGCCGTAATCAATGCCCCCGAACGAAATCCCGCCTCGACAACGATTGTCCCTAACGACAGCCCCGCTATTATTCTATTACGTGGCGGGAAGTTCTCCGACAACGGCTCGTACCCCAACGGCAATTCGCTAATGCAGGCACCGGATTCAGCTATAAGCTCAAACAGCTTTTTGTTCTCCGGCGGAAAAATATTTGCCAGCCCGCAGCCCTGCACCGCAATTGTCCGTCCGCTCGCTGATAACGCACCTTGATGTGCGGCGGTGTCAATTCCCCGGGCCATACCCGAACAAATAGTAAAGCCGGCCGAGCTTAAAAAATGTGCAAATCGCGAAGACTGCTCCTGCCCGTACAAACTGCAGCGCCGCGAGCCCACTATCGAAATCGCCAAATTGTCTTCTCGCGTCAAACTCCCTTTTATGTAAAGGACTGGCGGCGGGTCGTAAATCTGTTTCAACGCAGGCGGGTATCGCTTATCGTCAACATTGATTATCCAGACGTCGAGCTTCTCTGCCAATTCCAGCTCGGCGCCAACATCGAATTTACCTCGTGTCGAAGCAATCCGCTCAGCGGTTTTGAAACCCACCCCATCAATTTTGGCCAATTCAGCTACCGAAGCGCCCAACGCCCTGTCCGCTGAGCCGAAATGTTTTATCAGCTTTGCGAAAGTAGTAGGGCCAACACTATCAGCTCTGATCAATCTGAGCCATTTTTCAATATCAGCAGAATTGGACTGTGATTTTGCCATCATTTAGCTTCTCGGAAAACAGAGATTATAAAGCCACGGAAACCCGCCCACTCGGCTTCGCCCAGGGCCGGCCACACACAAACACAAACCTCATAGACTCTTATTTAACCACGAAGAACGCTAAGGCACAAAGAAAAATCAACCGCTGTTCCCCGACAATTAGGCAAACAATGAGCAAATCCTTCAAAAATGTCGGGTTTTTCCATTGACGAGAAGATGGTTAATTTGGTACAAATAGGGTAGGTAATACTTAAGCTTCGCAGTGATGAGCTTGTTTTCCAATCGACAGCTTATCTTTGGGCTTTTGCTTGTCTCGGCATGGCCGAGCCACGACGGGAAGGAAGGAGGCAGTGTCAAATCACAAAAACTTATCCTGTGCAAGTATAAAAAAATAGATGTCGCGAGTATGAAAATTGTTATAGGTCGTTTTTATACTGACTTTTTTACGGGAGTATTATTATGTGCAGAAAATTGTTTTTTTCGATTTCTTTTGCTTTGGTGCTGGGTTTGGCTGCAAGCACCGCAGTTGCTGATTTGGTTGCCTACTATCCGCTGGATGAGGGAAGCGGTGACACTGCTACAGATGCGTCCGGCAATGGCTACAACGGTACGTTGAACGGCGATCCAAGGTGGATAGCCGGCAAGTTTGGCCAGGCCCTGGAGTTCCCAGGTACCGCCGGCAGCAGCGTTGACCTGGGAACCTGGAATCCTTCAGAGGGAACCGACCAGCTAACCATTGCCCTGTGGGTCAAGTGGAATGGACTTTCTGGTCAATGGCAGGGCTTAATCAGTAAGAGAAACAGTTGGGGCCCCGCCCCCATCGGCGAGATGATGTGGTTCTTGGAAGCCAACCAAACTACTGGCATTCTGTGGTTTGGGCGACGGGACGGTGGAGGAGTTGGTAGTTCTGGTCAAACTCTGCCGGAAGGAGAATGGCAGCACCTGGCTATCACCTGTGATGGAACCACTGCGACGATGTATAGGGACGGCGAGCAATTAAATAGCGGCAGTTTCACACTCGGCTCGATGACCGATGCTGGGCTTCAGTTTGGATCTGGCTATATAAACGGCGGCGGCCCCTTCAACGGTGCTGTGGACGACGTTCGCATCTACAACAATGCGCTCACCGCAGAGGAAATTCAGGACATTATGCTGGGACAGATGCTCCAAGCCTATGGTCCCAAGCCGGCCGATGGTGCCCTGCACGAGGACACCTGGGCAAGCCTCTCCTGGACGCCGGGAACCACCGCAGCTTCGCACGATGTGTACTTCGGTGACAATTTTAAAGATGTGAACGAAGGTGCCGTCGAGACCTTCCAGGGTAACCAGACTGCGACTTTTTTGGTCGTCGGTTTTCCCGGATTTGCTTATCCGGACGGCCTTGTCCCGGGCACAACGTACTACTGGCTGGTTGACGAGATTGAAGCGGATGGTACTACGTTACACAAAGGCGACCTCTGGAGCTTCACCGTTCCCCCTAAGACCGCCTATAATCCCAACCCTCCCCAAAACCCTGCCATCCTTGAACCCAAACCATCGCTCCCTCACATCCGGATGATCAAGCAGAACATCCTTGAACCGCCTGAACGCGCCCATCCCGTTAACCGCGACGATGAGCTTCTCCCTGACC
>JBDRTM010000442.1:0-3307 GCA_043824065.1 Planctomycetota bacterium
AATCAGATCAGCGACATCACTGCGTTATCAGGGCTGACCAATCTGGAGAGTTTGAGCCTTCAACACAATCAGATCAGCGACATCTCTGCCTTATCCGCATTGACGAACCTGGATTATCTGTACGTCCCTTTCAATCAGATCAGCGACATCTCTGCGGTAGTTGGGCTGACGAATCTATGGTATCTGAACCTGCGGAACAACCAAATCAGCGATATATCTGCGGTAGCCGGGCTGACGAATCTGTGGTACTTGTACCTGCAGGCCAACCCATTAAACCAGGATGCTTGTGACATCTACATCCCCCAGATTCTTCAAAACAATCCCGGCATATGGCTTTATTATGACCCTTGTCCCGAACCACCAGACGAACCACCGGCTGAGAAATTTCAAGTAGGTGAAATTGTACGGACCACTACTGCTCTCAGGGTCAGAGATGATAACATGAATAAAATGTTCTGGGGTAAAGAGAAACAAACCCAATTTCTTCCTTTTGGTATTGTTGGGCAAGTAACAGATGGCCCGCGCGTAGAAAAACTTGACGATGGCCAGGAATATACTTTTTGGAAAATTAACTGGCTTTGGAATGCGTACGGCGAGCCTGTGGAAGGATGGTCGGCCGAAGGATACTCGGGCGAAGATTGGTTGGTTGCTGTCCCTAGTTCCGAAGATAAAGCTTATTGGCTTGCACGGATGATCATGTCAGAAGCCGGTCAGTACGGCGAACTTGCGCAAAGGGCGGTGGGCTGGACGGCAAAAAACCGGAAAAAATCTCCGCTATTTAAAGATGACATATATGACGTGGTTACGCAGTGGGCGCACTATTCTCTTCGTGAGGAGCCCACGGATGAGGGCATTCGTAAACTGGCAGAAAGAATACTTGCGGACGAGGTAACTGATCCAACAGATGGTGCAGACCATTTCTTTTCGCCACAATCGATGAAAGAGGAAGATGGATATGGACCTTATCCTGTCCCAGAGGAGAATCTATGGAAAGCGTATTACCCTTTGTGGGCAGAACCCAAAGATGGGTGGGGGGCACTATCTTCCAACCTTACAAGTTACGTGACAACAGTGAGGGACAATTTGCAATGGAGGCTACTGGAAGGTATTAGACCTTGGTATTTTATGTTTTACCGGCCTTACACACTACAGATTAGTGCATCAATCCAAAGTCCGGGCGAGCTCAGGGTTTACGATTCAGAAGGACGCCTGACTGGCGTCGTAAATGGAACGGTAGTGAGCGAGATACCGGGATCAGAATGCTTCAATAACACGATCGTCATACACTTTCCAAGAGGCCTTTATCAATACCAGGTGGCTGGCACATTTGAGGGTGTATATGGTTTAACGGTAACAGCTGTTACAAGACAGGAAGACATTACGTTTGTTGCTATAGAAATTCCTACGTCCACTAATGTAATCCACCAATACACAATCGATTGGGATAGCCTTTCTCAAGGCCAAGAGGGAGTAACTCTCCAAATTGATGGTGATGGCGATGGTGAATTTGAACAAAGTATCATTACAGGTCCAACGCTTGAGGCGCCAGTGAGCGTTGATGAGTACACCGAGACAAACCTTGGCCGAGTAGGTTACGACCGTCGGACAAGACGGTTCAGTGTAAATGCTACGGTTACAAATACATCCGACACTGCGATTGGCAGTCCTGTTTGGCTTGTGATTGAAAGCATTAGTAACCCCGGCGTTACGCTGGCTAATGCCGATGGCACTACCATTGACGGCAAGGAGTATATAGACCTGTCAGGTCTCTTGGGCGATGGACAGCTTGAGCCCGGAGAAAGTGTAACCAAACGGCTCTATTTCAACAATCCGAACCGAGTGCGCTTCACGTTTGAGCCGAGTATTCGCGGTGTGATTTTGGAAGGGCCGGAATGATTAATGATTATTGATTATTAGGAGATTGCCGCGTCGGCCGTGATACGGACTCCTCGCAATGATCCCGCACCAAATTACGGCATTGAGCCTATCCTTCGATTACACTCAGGACAGGTTTCGTGCGGGGCAGGAATAAGGGATTGCGTCGCCGTGCCGGCGACGGCTAAACGGCGCCGAGGATATCTGGAGGATCTGTGAGGGAACGAATTATCCGAGGCTTTGGTGGGAGAAGGTTAGTGATTAGAGAATTAACCCTTCGACTCCGCTCAGGATGAAGGGGATTAGTCGATTAGCCAAACGGTGTGCAATGCACACCCTACCTTTTCTAAATATAACGGCGTAAAGCCTGCCTTCTACCTTCTTGGTTTATCGAGTACAGGGTAGCGTTTTTGCATAAACCTTAGGTCATCCCGTTCATCGGCGGGAGGGCTCATATTGAATACGCTTTCATCGCCCCAGGAAGCGCGCATAGCCATATCAATGGTGCTTTGATTGACCCATGTGTGCATATTGGTACTCCCATCGGCCCAGCCTAATGTGCCTCTATTTTTACTGTGCCAGATTGCCAGCGGGTCAATCCAGTTGTTTCCAAAATCTTTGCTCACCACCCAGGAACCCATATTGTATCCCCTCGGATCGATTTCCTCTACAAAGACAAATGTATCGGCGGGATTTTTTATTTCGCTATATAATATAAGATGCCTGTTGCTCCACTCTTTTTCTTCGCCATTTAGTGGCCCCGAGATAGAGAAGCTGCCGAATGTGTACTGGCCTGGCCGCCTTATTCTCTCATCAGAGGGGCAACGATACACATCTACGTTCTTGACGTAGGGATAGAGCTTACCCTGTCTCAAACCTTCCTTCGCTTGCTCGATATGGTCGGGGTCATTGCCCCTGGGACCTAACATCCAGGCATCTGAGCTTCGGGCCGGATGGCCCCCAACCATTTTATCATCATTATCATCTTTGTACAGCATCCACGCAAATGTCAGCTGCTTTACATTGTTAATGCAGTGGATACGCTTGGCCTGGTCTCTGGCTATGTTCAAAGCAGGCAACAAAATTGCCATCAACACCGCAATGACGGCAATTACTACTAACAGCTCGATTAGTGTAAAAGCTCTCGTTTTCATTGGTATCACTCCTTAATCATGTTTACTGTCCAAAAGAAAAGTTGCGCTAAAGAAGTGTTATGTTCTGCTAAATTTGAATTTTCTTAACGTTTTGGACTTATCATTCGTATTATATTGCGTCAGGCCGAATATGTCAACACGGAAATTTGCAATTTTTTACGTAGTACTCTGTCGCATATAATTTGAGGAGTTGTCATTGCGAGGCCCGAAGGGCCGTGGCAATCTCTTGCTTTCTAACAATAGAGATTGCTTCGCTTCGCTCGCAATGACATCCATCA
>JBDRTM010000443.1:0-2088 GCA_043824065.1 Planctomycetota bacterium
GGAAGCAGAAAGCGATGAGGCAGAGTATTGGCTCAGGATTCCTCATCGGAAGGCAAAAAGTCCTAACCAATGCACATAATGTCAGCAACTGTAAATACATAGAATTAACAAAAGAAAATATTGCTAAACGCTATCCAGCTCGGGTTGCCTTTATCGGCCATGATTGCGATCTGGCAATATTAACCATTGACGATGAAAGTTTTTTTGATGGTACTGTTCCTTTAGAGTTAGCAGAAATTCCGAGTGTAAATAGCACTGTATCGACATACGGCTTTCCAGTGGGCGGCAACCGCATTTCCGTTACGGAGGGAGTCGTCTCGCGCATAGAGACGGACACTTATGTCCACAGTGGAGCCGATGGGCACTTAGCCATACAAACTGACGCGGCAATTAATCCCGGCAACAGCGGTGGGCCGGTTATGCAAAACGGCAAAGTTGTCGGAGTGGCTTTCCAAGGTCTGCTGATGGCTGAAGGTATAGGCTATTTGATTCCAACAACTGTCATCAGGCACTTTCTCGTTGATATCGAAGACGGCAAATACGATGGTTTTGGATCGTTGGGTGTCCTATTGTACCCGGGCCTCCACAGTGCCAGTTACAAGGATTACCTTAAGGTTCCGGCCAATGAGGATGGTATCATAGTAGTTGCTACGATAATGCACAGTTCAGTAGAATCGATACTGCAGCCGAATGATGTGGTCACACGAATCGATAATTATAACGTTGATAATGATGGAATGGTGCGAATATATGGTCTTAGATTGCATATGTCCGAGGTCATCGAGACTAAGCACATCGGCCAGCCCTCAGAGCTTACTTTCTATCGCAGCGGCAAATTAATAAAAGAAACCGCTACCGTAGCCTTGAATAGACCAATTTTCGAGCAGGCGCGCCAATATGATCGTCCGCCACGGTATGTTTGCTTTGCCGGATTGACCTTTGTTCCTGCAACACGAAACTTCCTCGAAACCTGGGGACGTGATTGGCAAACAAATATACCGCACTACCTACGCTACCTTTTTATACATTCGATGCAGCTCAACACCGAGCGGCAGCGCAAAGAGTACATAGTCCTTGCGGAAATAATGCCCGATGAGGTCAACTCTTACGCCGGCGACTTTAGGAGTCAGCCGGTCGAGAGCATCAATGGCATCACTATTTGGGGTCTCGATGATGTTTACAAAGCCTTTAAGCAAGCCGTTGGTGATTTTTACACAATAAGGTTTTTGGGCAACAATCAGGTCCTATCAATTGATGCTAAAAAGGCTCGACTCAGGCACCAGCTCATACTGGATAAATATCACATACCCGCCGAAGCTCGCTCAGAGGGGACTTTATGAAAAAGCACGCAATTTTTATATTTATTATTTTCGGTGCTGCTATCACATTGTATCCACAGCTAATTGTCGCCGAAAACCGCCAGACCGATTTGCCTGCACCTGTGTTTGCCTCGACACAGGTGGCGCAGGCACAGGTGACCCCTTCGGCTACGCTCAGGGTAAACTCCGCAATGAAACAATCCATTGTGTACTTGGAGACGTCCTTTTACGGTTACGAGCAGAGTCAGCCCTGGAGGCATAAAAACCTCTCGGAGAACTGGGCAGTTGCTTGTGCCGTCGGTGAATATGAGTTGCTTACAACTGCCTGGAATGTGGCAAATTTAGCCTTCGTGAAAGCTCTGAGATATGGCCAAAACGAGTTTATCAGTGCGAAAATCAAGGTTATTGACTATGAATGCAATCTTTGTTTAATCGAGCTTGACCCCAATGAACTGAGTGGGCCTTTAAAGCCGCTTATCTTTTCTGAGGACTACCAAAAAGGAGCTGAAGTAGATTTCTACTGGCTTTCATCAGATAACCATTTATATAACGGGCGAGGTTTTCTTGACCACGCAACTGTTCAAAAAACAAATACTTCGTATGAGAACCATCTCCGTTATATCGTCGCCAACACATCCCATCATACGGGGGCAGGCCAGGTTTACTGTGTTGGCTCAGAACCAATCGGTATAGCCTCCTGGGCCAATGAGAACAAAGAGGCAGGTCTTATTCCAGCAGAGACAATCAATAGGTTCTTAGCTGCTGTCGC
>JBDRTM010000444.1:0-2681 GCA_043824065.1 Planctomycetota bacterium
TGCTTCTTACGATCCAGTGTTGCTTGTAATCCATGCCCGACGAAGCGACGTCGAATAAAAGCCCTTAGGGGTGTATCTGTAGTTTGTAGATAAACCGGGCATAAAAATTGCCTTTCATGTGGTAATCGGCATGCAAAATAGCCACGGGTCGGCACGCAAATCGGCCACACCCAGGCCACATAATAAGCCTCCATCGGGAGGCATACAAGTACAATTCTATTTCTTCTTACTCTTTCCTACAGACTGTTTGAACCTATAGCTCTCGCCGTTCATCTCGAAGATGTGACAATGATGCGTAAGGCGGTCCAGCAAAGCCGCCGTCATTCGTTCCCCTTGAAAGACCTGGACCCATTCGCTAAAGGCCAGATTGCTGGTAATCAACAAGCTGCCCCTCTCGTAGCGGTCCGCAAAGACCTGGAACAAAAGTTCGGCTCCCGTCCGGCTGAAGGTTAGATAGCCAAGCTCATCACATATCAACAAGTCGGCTCTGTCCAGCTGTGTTAGGAATCGCTCGAGCTGGTACTGTTTTCGCATCTCCTCCAAGCGGTTGACCAGGTTTGCCGCCGTAAAGAACCGCACCTTGCGTCCCTCTCGACACGCCGCCAGCCCCAAAGCAATCGCGATGTGGGTTTTCCCGGTGCCCGGTAAGCCGACCAGACAGCAATTCTCCTTCTTGTCAATCCATTCACATCGGGACAATTCCAATATCTTCTGTTTATTGAGCGAGGGCAAGACACTAAAGTCATAACTCTCAAAGTCCTTATGCGCGGGGAATGTTGCCTGTTTGATGCGGTTTGTGACGGCGTTTGCGGCTCGTACAGCCACTTCCAATTCCGTCAACCGCAATAAATACTGCTGGTACGTGGCATTCTCACACGAGGCCTCTTTTGCCAATTTGTCGTACTCGGCTTTCATGGTCGGAAGACGCAGGTGTTTTAGATTGCTCTTCAATAACATGTTTTCATTGTCAGACATAATGTGCTTCTCCTTGATTGACTGTTGTTAAGTATTGGTCGAATTTGTTCAGATCAGGCTTTGGAACCTGAATCTGGTAACAGTGGGTATGGTTCGGTTCGGTCAGTTCTACGTACGGCTGCTTTTGGGCGAGACGATGGACCCTGTTGATGATGGCCTGGGCATTGATCGTGGAATGAGCCATGCACAGTTCAACCGCCTTTTGAATCCTTTTGAGGGGATGCTCAGCCAACAGCTGCAGGATGCGTATATACTGCCTGGCTCCGGCAAAAGGTCCTTCACGTCTCTCAAGCCGGCCTCGAAGTTCGGCAAAACAGGCTGGAAGCTGCCAGCTACGAAACACGTCAGAGTGGTCTAAAGCAGCCGGGCGGCGCCCCAACACCGCCAGATAATGCAGCGGCTCAAGGATCTGCTGATGTTGCCCATAGCAGCGCTTGTGATAAGCGATAGGCCTGTCGGAGGCGACAATCCTGATGCCGAAAGGATAGGCTTTAACCGTCACCATCTCGAACGCCCAACGGCGTGGAACACTGTAGCGGTTGGTTTCAAAACGAACGGTCTGGTATTTATCCACCTTGGCCGCGCTCGACACATAAGGATCAAACGCATAGTCCGGCAGCGCTAAGGCTGCCGCTTTATCCTGTTCAAAACGTTCGGCCACAGTCTCTGTCTTACCGGCCACGCGATGGTCCAGCTTCTCGATGCAGCACTGACGGAGATAATCGTTCAGCTCATCGTAGTCCTTGACTTTTGGCACAGGGGTGGCCCAGTCCCGTTGCAGATCAAAGACACTGTTTTCAACATGTGATTTCTCGTTGGGTTTAGCCGGCATGCAGAACAACGGCTCGAACATGTAATGGCTTGCCAGGGCGGCATAATGCGGGTGCATCTGACGTTTTCGCCCCTTAAAGATTTCCTGGACAACCGTTTTGGGATTGTCCCACCACAGCTCTCTGGCAACACAGCCAAAGAATTCAAAGGCCCGCACAAGTCCTGTCAGAACGCATTCAAGCTTCTCGCTCGGGAAAGCCGTGCCAAACCGAAAGCTCGAATGGCTCCACGTGGTCAACAGCACAGGTACCCGCTGACGGCCCCATGGGAAATCAACGTAGATGTGCCCAAAATCAGCCTCCAGACGCTGGCCGGGATCGTGCGCCAGAGGAATAAATGTTTCACGCTGTTGTTTTCGGTGTTTCTTGACGTATCGGCGAACCTGGTCATAACCGCCCTTGTAGCCGTACTCATCCCTGAGCCGCCGGTATATCTTCGATGCTTTATGCCGTTGCTTGACCGGCTCAGAGCGGTCATCGAGCAATATTTGGTCGATGACGGGCATGAAAGACCCCAGCACCGGTGCAACCGTTGGCTCCGTACGCGTGTATGGACGCGGCTGAGGATTCTCAATGGCTTTTGTGACTGTGTGATGGGAATGATGGCGGGTTCGGCAAATAGCCCGAATACTCATCCCGTCCCGTTTGGCGATTCGAATTTTTGCGTAATCTTCCACCGTAAGCATCCTTTGTCTCCGTAAGCTACTAATCTCCTATACTTTCTTAAGGAGCAATAACTTACGAAGTTTGCTACGGTGTGGCTATTTTACTTGCCGATTTCTTCAACTTACCCGTGGCTGTTTTGCATGCCGATTACCAAAAGGTTTCAAAGTAGCTCTGGAGTTTTCGGGAACTATCCGGTAGGATACTGTCGCG
>JBDRTM010000445.1:0-3152 GCA_043824065.1 Planctomycetota bacterium
GACATCGGCCGGTCATAGATACGGAAGTCGTCCATTGCGCCTGGGAAGAGCCGGCCAGGAGCTCTCTCATGGTCAAGGATGCCCAAGACCACTCCAAATGCGTCACCGGGATTGAACTCGCTGGTATCGGCTGCTGAATCCACCTGCTCCCCATTGATGTATAGCGCTATCGTATCCACCGACTTGACCATCGCCGCATGATACCACGCACCGTCGTCGTATGTAGTGGTGGTGTAGATATTGGTGCCTCCGCCGGTACCCAGGGGATACCGGTGCAAATAGCGCAGGGTGCCGTCTCCACCGAGCTCAAGCAGAATACCGTGCTGTACTCCGGGTGCATAAGCTGAAAAGATGTCTCTCTGGCCCGAGCCGTCCTCGACTCGAAACCACAGAGTAATCGTGTACACTGGTACTTGATAGGACCCATCCATCAAAACGTATTCAGGAGTTGCCGTAGTCCCGTCAAACAACAGAACGCCTCCGTGGCTACCCTCCGTGCCCCAGGTCGGCTCTCCGAAAAACGTCGCGTCGACGCCATTTCCACTGAGGTCTTTGGCGACTGTGCCGGAACCATCATCGAACGTCCACCAGCCGACAAGGCTTGGGTCAATATTTTGGGCTGCGCTTGTTCCAACTAAGCACAACACCAAAACAAAAGAAATCAGACAACTCAATTTTTTAGACATAATAGTCCTCCTTCACCCCGTCCCGTCTTTGACGGACGGGGTTCAAAAAAATAAATATAGGAAGTTAATTGAAATGTAACAATATCTTCACTGCAAAACACAAAGCCCCCATTCCAGCTCCGTGTCTCGCATAATACACAATAACTCCTCCTCTATCGAAAAACTGCAAGAATTTTGCCTGCTCGTTTTGTCTCAGCCCCGCTCCGACTCGCTCGGCCTTGACGAGCCAAGCCGAGACAGGCTGGATGCCCTCAAAGTCACAGATGCCTAACTGCGCAGGCATAAGCTTCACTAATATTATCTATACCAAATTATCTACCTTCCCGTCAAGGGAAATCTCTGGATTATGCATGGGCAGGCGTTTTTGATAAGATTGTGCAGAAATGCGGCAAGAACAAGGGGATACGGCTCATTTGAAGCAGATTCTTCAATCCGTTGGAGACGTTTTTTAAATAAAGGGCAGTTAGGTAACGACATCCACGGCATTATCGTTACACAGAAGTCAGAAGTCAGAAGTCAGCTCTGTCCAGTGTTTTCTGTCTTTGAGTGCGGGGCTACCGGCCGGTAGTCACAAAACGAAGATGGCTGCCGGGCATTGGTTCGTCATGTGACGCAAAGGTCAGATACGCTATCAGAAGAATTACGATGGGAATAACCAACCAAATCAGCCAATATTTCTTACCGAGCCTCCAATAAGAATCGGACGGGCTTAATTGTTGTTCGGTCTGCGGTTCGGGTGTTCCGGAGCCGCCTTCGCAAAGCAGCTTCGGCGTGCCAGGCAAATTCAATACGACCAGTGAACAAATCGCCCCGGTAATCCAGAAAGTTACATGCACAAAAAATACTCCTTTACTCGTCATACCGGGAAACGCCTGCATGAAGGCAGCGGCAATAGCAACCCAAAGAATAATGAGGAACAACAATTGACCCCGTCCGAACGCACTGGATGGCGCCAAAGGCAATTTCTGACGATGGTACCGAATGATTGCTACTAATACTATTGCCGAGAGCATAAGCCCAACCAGAAGAAACCACCATTCCGTCCGGACGCCAAAAAAGTGTTCAGGGATGTGGTTCCCCCGTGCCCAATTCCGAACATTCTTGAAGAGGTTGCTCCACATCATAACCAGGAGAAGAAATAATAGTGCCACGATATTCAGCTTGCCCTCGCCCTTTGCATAAGGGCGGGGCCTCCCGCCATCCTCATCTTCCCCGCCGCCCCGACTCGCGTCGGAAGACGCGGGGGCAGGCGTGGTTGAGGCAAGCTTTGGTCTTACATAGCGCAGAAAGGCCAAACCTATGCCAAGCCCCATGACCAGTCCAAATAGCTGTTCCATCCATTTCCAGTAGTCCAGACCTTGCAGTGCTTGGTAATGATGGATTGGTCCCCACTGGGCCCGACCGAGCATGTTGACAAAATCGCCCAAGGCAAAGCCAATGCCGCCGATTAAAAAGCCGTGAAGGGCCAGCTTCAAGGCGACTCTATCGTCCTGGTGTATCAGATAAACCACCAACGCAGTGAACAGCCCAACGCAACCCGACCAGTTGTCGCTACGTGGCGGGGTCATATGCAGACCAAGAAGCCCGGTTAAAATTGCATAGCCGGCCACCCAACCACCTGCGAGCACAATGATTAATCCGCACGCCATCCGGCTGCGGGGGACAGCAAGTGCGTATATACCGGCCACGACTAAAGCGGAGAGAGCTGCGAGCCAGTCAGTATCATTCAGATACCATTTCTCAACCATCCACACGGTCAATCCGCTCAGGTCCATTATCAGCCAGGTAATCCATAGCACTACCAAGGGACCGGCAAACCGTTCCAGATACGACCTCGGTTTAGTTACGCTCAGCGCGAGTATAGCCGAGCCGATGCCGGCCCAGAGCCCTCCAATCACGAACAGACAAGCATATCCATATACAACATCCGGCAGGGAGGAGCTTGCTGTGTAGCCGGTAATCCGGCCGTAACTCATTTGCCCTCCGAACGCCCAGCCTACCGCCCCGCACATTGCCATAATGCTCGAGCGCCGCCACCAGTCAGGCCGACCTGAGGCCAAGCAAATTGACAGTCCCAGCAGTGCACCCGGCACCATGGCGCCGGCCTCATGCCCGTAATCGCCCCGGAAGCCCCATCCCACCGACATCGCCAGCGCACACAAAACAATGCCTGCCAGCATCGAACGTGATATACTCGTTGTCGAATCCATTACTCACCCAAGAGATTTGTAGAGTATTATATAGCGTTCAGGTAATAATGATACCAGCTAATGAAATATCTCGGTCATTGCGAGCACCTCACCGGATTCTCAGGAGGAATGTAAAATAAACTAAGATATTGGCTGAATTACGATAACATCATTCTATTAAAACAATTACAGATAACATCGTGCCCAATGAGATTGCTTAGTTCATTAGGAGGCCTCGTTTTGCTTTCGTGAGAAAGCAGGGGTCCGAAGCAATCTC
>JBDRTM010000446.1:0-6934 GCA_043824065.1 Planctomycetota bacterium
CCCCAATACAACAACCCATTCGGGCTCCGTAAATTCTCAAACGCATACTTAATTGCCTCCATGGCTGCCTGGCGATATTTCGGGGCGCCAGTTATCTTCGTAAGCCCATCCAGCGTGCGGAAAAGATTCTGCTGGGAAGCAAGATTAGAAAGAATCCATTTGTCGCCATTGGGCGCTATCCACTTCACCGGCTCGTGGGTGTGGATGTTAAGGCCGTCGACAAATAAAGGTGTGTGCTTGGGACCATAGGTATCCCGGCCGTGCTTAAGCACCATATCGGCAAACTTGCGGACAGCATCGAGATATTTGCTGTCTTCATTAGCCATTGAATTGCTTGCGGAAAAACCAGCCAGACAAATAACCAGCAAAGCGACCTCAAGAATATGATGTGTTTTATATTTAGTTTCTATATCGCCTACTCCCTCATATTGAACGATGACCTGGTAATCCGACCACGGCGGATAAGTTCAACAAAAGTTGTCGTTTTGCATTATAACGTCAGCCAGGAACTCCTGCAAGTGATTCAAAATTGAGATTCACAGGTGTCGCAGCTCCACCAACTCGATATAAAACGATAAGTGTCAACTCGAGGAGGGCGGACGTCGCATATTTTCCGGCCAAGGTGAGAGGGGTCCAGCACCAATTGCAGCCGCAGTAGGGCTGCCGACCACCGGCAAGGCAAGTGCATCGCCGTCGGACAATTGGTGCTGGATTGCCCGCCAAGGTGATTGAAAATGGCCAAAACTCAAAAGCATAGTGCAAAAAAGTGGGAACTCACTATAATGGTTCAAGTAAACGATGGTGAAAAGTATCAGAACAACACACAAACGGCATAAGGACAACGGTATGATGAATAAATTTCTATGTTTTTTTTTAGGTATCACGGTTCTGGCCGCTGCACCCTTACCGGCGCAAGAATCGCCTCTGCAGACTGTCGAACCCGCAGATCACGGCCGGGCGCTCATCAATCCACAGATGGGCTGGACAATGCACTTTTATTCGAACATTATCACCAACTATGGCTCGAAGCTAAAGCCCTCCGATACGCTCGATGACTTCCCCGGCCTATCCTGTGTTTATCTGCGAGTGCCGTGGTCGTTCCTCGAACCACGGGAGAACAAATTCAACTGGTCTCTACTGGACACGCCCGCCCAGCGCTGGGTCGATAAGGGTAAGCAGATTGCCCTTCGCATAAGCAGCACCGAATCCTGGATGCGCTGGGCAACACCCAAGTGGGTCCGCGAGGCCGGCGCTAAGGGATACAATTTCACAGTCGGCAAGGGCGTGGACAAAGACGGCCCGTTTTGGGAGCCGGATTACAAGGACCCTGTCTTTCTAAAAAAGCTCGACCACTTTCTGGCCGCCATGGCCGAACGTTACGACGGCAATCCTAACGTCGCATTTATCGATATCGGCTCGTTCGGCGTCTGGGGCGAAGGGCACACCTGGGCCAGCTCGAAACTTCCTTTTGATTTTGAGTCGCGAAAAATCCACGTGGATTTGTACTGCAAGCACTTCAAAAAGACCCTGCTGGCAATCAGTGATGACTTTGCCGGACCGGGCGAGCCGGGAAGACATTTCCCTATCACCGATTATGCCCTGTCAAAAGGCGTAACACTACGTGACGACAGCATCTGCGTTCAGCCTCCACCTCGCTCGTGGTTTCATGCAGAGATGGCCCAGGAGTTCTGGCCCAAGCTGCCCGTAATCCTGGAGCACGAGCACTATGGCTCAAGCAAACGCAAAAACGCCTGGGGTGACGGCTCGCTTTTGCTTCAGGCCGTTGAAGAATACCACGCCAGCTATATGTCAATCCACTGGTGGCCGCGAATCCTGTTAAATGAAAACCGTGATATCATAGAGAAAATCAATCGGCGGATTGGATATCGAATTCACCTAAAGAAGGCCGCTTTCCCCGAACAGATTCGCCTGGGCGGACCTTTCACAATCACAAGTACATGGGCCAACGCCGGAGTAGCGCCCTGTTATCCGGGGGGCTTTATTGCGTTTACCCTCAAGGACGAAGAAGGCGGCATCGTCGCGGCCTTTTGTGACGAATCGTTCGATGTCCGCGACCTGTCCGTTGGCCAGCAAGGCAAGGCCCCGGTCAAGACCATCGCTTCAACTTTTGCTGTGGCCCTAAAGACGTATGGCTTCGCACCAATAACACAGCCCGGCACGTATGGGCTGTATGTCTCGGTCGGAACGCATGATGGCACACCGGTAATCGCCCTGCCGCATGAAAATGACGACGGCCATCGTCGATATAAACTTGGGACCATTCGGCTCCTGCCATCGAATTAGTAAAGTATATTCAAGCTCGCCCCGCCCGTCGAAGACGGGACGGGGCTCGCAGCTTTTTACAAGGAATGCAGCATGATACGACAACGAAGATACATAAAAAAAACACAACCTTGAGTCCGCCGGTGGCGGATAAGCTGTCTTACCCATTTTAACTATCCCCTGCTTCCGCAGGGGCAAGCTTGTCCCCGCGAAGGCGGGGAACAAGCTCAGGGCAGGCTGGGCCGCCTACAATTATTTGGTTTATTTTTATTGATTTTTCACAGTCACTCTATTATGTTAAGGCTTTTGTGGGGTATGTTCTTTCGTCTCTCAAGAGTATGCCCCTAATAAAGCAAAAATGAGAGATGTTATTTAAGCGCCTTGTAAACAGGCCAAGGAGAAGTAGAAGTGACTACAGGCACAGTAAAATGGTTCAGTTCGAGAAAGGGATTTGGTTTTATTGTCCCGGATGATGGCAGCGATGACTTGTTTGTCCACCACTCCGAAATTAAGACCGATGGTTATGCATCACTCGAGGAAGGTCAGAAGGTCGAGTTCGAGATCGGACAAGGTAAAAAAGGCCCATGTGCGACCAACGTAATCCCCGGCTAAGCAAAAAGCGGGGCTTGAGAACCGAAAGGCCCTGCTAAATGGCTGGGCCTTTTCATGTTTTTTTCTTCGAAGGTAATCTTGTTTTTCACTTTTGACTGCCGTGGTATATTGTCGAACAAGAGAGTTACGCCTATCCGCCCCTCGAGTGTGTCGAACGGTGTCTCAGGAACCTTCGTAAGATGAAGCTGATATAGCGCATGCGGGCATATCATGACCTATCTAATTTGGCGTGCGTGTCATCTCATCTTCGTGCAACTTTTGCATACACTTCAAGAATCTATATTCCTCCAAGATTAGAACCTTTCAAACAATTTCCCCCAATCACTTTTCATAAATTTCTTAATTCTCTTCCTTCCAACCGTTGGATACCACAGGTAATCATGGTATAGATTAGAGGCAAATGGAGCCCAGATAACCAGGGGTGAATGGAGCAAGGGTTTTTCAAAAAATCTTAAAAAGCCTTTTCTGAGCATCTGGTCGCCCCAGATAACAAAACTTCTTTTCGTGGTGAAGCCAAAGTTGACATCATCGATATTCTCACCGAGTATTTCTATTCTATTGGGATTGCCAGCTCCGAGCCCCATTTCATCACACATGCGGATATAAGGTATCTCCATAGGGTCGTAGCCCATCATCTTGGCGGCAACCGCATCAATGGCAACGGAATCGGCACTTGCGAGGATGAAGTTCTTTATTTTTGGAACCATCGTTCTCGGTCCTGCTCCATCACCACAAACCGTCCCGTCCATTACGGCGAAAATTCCCGGATGAATCTCTTTTTGCATAATCATTAAATCAACCAGAACTTCATGGATATATTTATGCGCATAGTGCCGCACTTCCTTAAGTAAACCCCCAAAAGCGTTTTTAATTGCTCCTGTAGTTTGGGAGTGGCCGTGTGTCTTTAAAGTCGGAAGATGAATGATATTTTTGCCTATAAACATCTTGGGTATTTCGATACCCTCGGGAAAAATCCGATTCAATTTCAGAAGTTTACCCTTAAAATCATATCTAATCCATTCGACATCAGGCAATGCCGTGAAGTTTAAGCCATACCGATGAAAAACGGGCATCCATTTATTATTGTGAGCACCTTTGACGGGATTAGTTACGACAGTTTTATTCTCAACAGGCAAAAGTTTTTCTCTCAAAAAATTGTCCTCTATTAAAGTTTTTACTACCCCTTCAACCTGCCAGGGCTCGGACGAACAAGCTGGAAAGTATTTTGTCCAGGACAAGTTGAGCTTTATGAGCGTATCTATATCTTTAGAAATATACTTTTCGTATTCTGCAATGTGCATGACCTTAGTGTATGTATCTAAAACCATGGAGGGATCGGTTCTTAGTACCACCACCCTGGATTTCTGTGTTCGTGAATTCATAAATAATTCTTCGTGCTTAAAGTTTTATTCTGTGGAAGCTTTCGTATTCTAATTTATAATAGTTTTTGTGCAGGCAAGTGTCAACGAGAAATACAAGGGCTTTGTTTCATAATATTATTTAACGAAAGATGAAATGAAAAGATATTTTTCGATAATGCGTCCCTCTCATTGGAGTAAAAACGGTTTTGTTTTTGCTGGCTTGATATTCGCCGGGAAACTTCTTGGCCCGGCTGATGAAGTGCTTTGGGCTGTTGGCAGGGCGATTGGTGGTTTTTTCTGTTTTTGTTTAGCTGCTTCGGCTGTCTATATCCTCAACGACATAATCGACCGTAAGAGGGACCGCCTCCATCCCGAAAAATGCAAGAGACCCATAGCAGCGGGCAGCGTAACAATCGGTTATGCCCTTGTAATCTCTGCTCTCTGTGCTGCGGTAGCGATTATTGGCGGTTTTCTACTTGGCCGGACCTTTGCAATTATCATCCTGACGTATATTACGCTGATGATTCTCTATTCGCTTGTGCTAAGAAGAGTAATGATTCTGGATTGCGTGGTGATATCGATTGGTTTTTGCCTGCGGGCTATTGCCGGTGCCGTTGTGGTCGAAGTATTTATCTCGCCCTGGCTGATTATCTGCACCTTTGCTTTGTGCCTGTTTCTGGCCTTTGGCAAACGTCGCAGTGAAATAGCCCAGCTTCGCCAAGACAGCGAGTCATTTCGCAATACACTCACAGGCTATACACCCGAGCTGCTGGCACACATGCTTGACGTAACCAGCGGCCTGGCGGTGGTATGTTTCCTGCTTTATGCTATGGACGACAGAACGTTCCAGATTTTCGGTAATAATAATCTTGTCTATACTACACCCCTGGTTTTGTACTGCATCTTCCGTTTTAGTGCGCTGATACAAACGGGCAAATACTCAGACCCGGTACAGCTTATTCTCAATGATTTGCCGTTTCAGATTGGCTTTGTACTTTGGATTTTGTCGTGTATTGGAATCATTTACGCCCATAAGCTCCCTGGCTTTGGCGGCATTTAAGGACTGCTAAAGAAATTAGGTCTTGACCGCCGGCAGGCGAGTTTCGTTTTGGCTCCAGCGAGGACAAGGCTGACACCGCCAGCCGAAGCCGCAGCCAGACAAAAATGGAAGATAATTTATTTACAAGTCCTAAACTTCCAACTCTGCATTATACTCTTCGGGCACGTCCATGGAAACAGGCAAGTCAAAACACCGGGGGGGTAAGCACAAATATTATCTCCTCTTGGCCGAGACATAAGAAGCTGTTTTCGACAGGCTCGATTTCGGTCTGCTACGGCAAAGCGATAACGGCTGAGCAGGCAAAGAATATGGGCGACAAAAAACTGGCGGAAGTTTTAACCGGCACCCTGCGTCAGATGCATACGAAAATCCAAGTAAAACAGGGCAAAAAACCGTATGACTATTAACTAATTCTCTAATTCACTAATTCTCTAATCAACTAATCACTAATCATTGCCACCTGCAAGCCAGTTCTCAACAAGGATTTCAAGGTCAGCTTCATCGACTGTACCGGAGAAGTACTGTTCTTTTATGCGATTATGTCTCTGGCATCAAGTGCCTTTGCGGTGGGCAATTATGCAAATAACAACTTAGCCGATGGCATGGATTACATCGGCCTGTTTGGATATCTCGAAGAGAGGTGTACGAAGCGATTCAACGTGAAAAGAACGAGACCGCGCATGCGCCGAGTAGGAATCCAAAATATTTAGTCCTCAGCTTTACGCTGGGAGTTTGCTAAAATCAATCCTTACGGTTTTATCCACAAACTCGTATAATATGCAAAGAAAAAACTTGTCCCCGCGCAGGCGGGGATCGAATCGTTTGCTTAATCGTGAACTAACCTGTATTTGGATGAAAGGTTTATTCATGAAAATAGTGGAATCTTTACTGGAGCACTGGCTGATCAAATTAATTAGCATTGTTGTATTTACGTTTTTCGGATGGATTTTTCGCACACACTTGAAAGTTTGGTTGTTTTCAAAACATACTCTTGAACTCCTTGGGATTTATTGGATTCTAATATTTTTGGCAATTTTAGCAATACCAATTATATTGGGGTTAGTATTTTGGTTTTTCAAAAATTGGCGCAGGGATCCAGCAGAATTTGAGTTATTAGATAATGATTAAAACTAATTTTCGTCATTGGTAATGCTGCTCAAAGTCGAACATTTGGCCCAAAATTAAGTTCCTATATTACCGCCTTCGTGGGAAGGACAGACAGCATTAACTATTCTTCAGTTTTGAGGTGGTTCTTTTGGGACAAACACGTGTAGTTGAGATCAATGAAAAGCAAAAAGGTTCCAATATGCGATAAAATAATAAAAATCCATTCATTAAGCCTTTCAGCAGGTGTATTGCCACCATATGTCTGAATAGACCAACCTAATTTTCCTATACTTGCCACCAAAAGAAAACATGCTCCAACAATCAAGTAGATTAATCTTATATGTTTGTTAATTATTTTGGGACATTTTATTCTTGAGAAGTGGACAAATAAAAGTGCAAATATAAAATTAACCGCGACACAAATGAATGTATAAAAATAATGAAATATCACAGTAGTTAATTTTACTTCGGCCAAAATATACATTTTATCTTCATCCTATACAAAACTATC
>JBDRTM010000447.1:0-8987 GCA_043824065.1 Planctomycetota bacterium
GGCACTTAATGGCATCAATGAAATAACCGTCTCATAACTTTTAGGAGCATGCCAATACCCGAATTTTGTGACAAGTTTGAAAATGGTCAATGCAAAGCCACCAACCAATCCCAAAATAAGAATTAATGATCCTATGGTTCTCAGACTTTCACAGTAAAAATGCAGCAACCGCCTGTTTTTTTCAATGAATTCTTTCATAATACTATTACTCTATGACAGTTGATTTTGTGAGTTGTCATTCCCGCGAAAGCGGGACTCCAGTTTGTTAATTGGCTGAATTCCGCATCAAACGGGAACAACCTCTATCAACAAATTAAAATGTCGTAAGGTACTATTGCTCCTTTCTAAATTTTCCGATTTCTAACTAAATATTATGTAAATATAAACGACTATCATTGAATTATCAACGAAAAATATTAAATTTAAGCAAAAATTTTAAAGGGGTCATAAGAGGTAGATGATCGAGTAAAGTAAAATCCACACTGTTCTGCTTCGCAGAGCGAAGTAGCGGTGTTGTATATTTTGAGTAAATCCACTATTGTGGACTCGTAACGAGGCTTTCGTACCACTCCTTAGGAGAAAAAACTATGCTCTTCCTTCGGGAGTTGATTGGTTTTGGAATTGGCTTGGATTTTGGAATATTTCTCCAGCAACCTGCTCAATAATCAACTGTGCTATCGGCATTCCGAAATGGAGATTGAGTTTTGCTCCGCCTAAATTGATAATTTCGAGCGTAAGTGGCCCTGACCATCCTGGATGTACTGTCGGCGCAGTAAAATGAACCAGCAATCCACACCGAGCCCTGCTGCTTTTCCCTTCAATACGGGCTGCTAAATATGGGGGACCTTTATCAATCGGCAATGTGACCGCCTCTAAGGTTTGAGCAAGTAGAAATTTACCCGGCTCCAAAGTGTAAGGGCGATTTTCTTCAAGAGTATGTCGTTCGGAGTTTCGAGCTATGAGATTTGCTATCTTGCCAGGTGCCGTGAAATCAATAGTGGCTGATTCAAGTTTCGGAATTTTTATCTCATTCCCGAGTTTCAAATCAACCGTGTGTGAATCATAGGGACAGTATTTGACTCCTATTTCTCTAAACCTGGGCTGAGGTTCAGGGTCGACAACAAGTCTTCCCTCGTCCAACGCTTTATGAATTTCAAGATTCGATAGAAGCATTGTGAATTTACTTAATTTGCTCCTTTTTAACAGTTATTACCCGGCCATTCTCGAAAGCAGGACGAGGAAGACTGACTAATAACAAGTTATCTTTCTGTTCGCCGACTGTAACTCGAATACTTCCCTTCACAGGTTTATCCCAGGAAGGTTCGCCACTGAATTTCAAATCTTCTTTCGGTGCAAACAAAGAAAATTCGGTTGAATCGAACATTTCACCTTGAACGGCAAACTCTCCGGTAAATTGGCCTGGAGATATTGTGCAATCAAGCCACTTTTCCATAGTATATGCCCTTTCCTTTTATATTTTTTTCATCAGGTTTTTTATACGGTAATCCTCTAAAAATGTGCAATTTGTTACATCTTAAATATATCGTCATAAGAAAGCTCGTGCAAACAAGGATTTTTACTATGAATATAAGTTGTTTTTTCAAAGCAACTTGCACGAAGTAAATGTTTTTTTGCGCTTCACAATGAGACTGTTAAATCCTAATATACAGTATAAATAAACCAAACCACCAAGTCAACAAAAACTGCGTTAAAAACTATGTTTGGATTGTTGGATTGTGAGTTTTTCGTGTAACAACAATCTCTTTTTTAGGTTTGTTCCTCCGGGAGCGGAGAAGCCGCCGAGTTTTCCGTCGCTTCGGATTACACGGTGGCAGGGGATAAGCAGCGGCAGTGGATTTTTGGCAAGTACGCTGCCGACGGCTCTTGAGGCGTTGGGTCGGCCTGATTTTTTCGCCAATCGGCCATAAGTTATTGTTTGGCCGAATTCGATGTCTCTGCAGGTGGTTAAAACCGAGATGCCAAACGAACTCAATCCATCGAGGGCCAGGGGAATATCCCGGCTAAAATTCACACAGGCACCCTCGAAATAGGCGGCTATCTGTTCCTGGAGTGGCCGGAAAAAGGTTTTGTCGAACTCGATGCTCGATACTCGATTCGGGATCGGGAGATTTTTTAAAAGTATTGATTTGATTTTTTCGGGTTTCGGCCCAGGCAGTTGGGTTCGGTAAAGGGCGTATTCGGTGCCGGCAAGGCCGAAATAGCCCCATTTAGTCTTGAAAACCACGCATTTTATCACTTTTTGCATTTTTAACCACGGATTACACAGATTTAACCACAGATTTCACAGATTGCACGGGTTTTGTTTTTTTCATTTGCTGAAGCCAAATTTATTGACGCAAGGGCAAAATTCTGTTAAGTATAATAGTTTTTACAAAAATAGCGGATGGCAGCCAAGATTTGCTAACGGCTTTTTTTTGATTTTTTGCTTTTAATTTATGTCTCTCGAAGAACTGAGAAAGAAAATAGACGAACTCGACCATCAGCTTGTCAAGCTGCTCAATGAGCGTGCGCGGGTTGTGGTGGAGATAGGAAAGCTAAAGACCAGGACCGACAAGCCGGTTTATTCGCCGGACCGCGAAAAAGAGGTGTTTGCCAGGATTGCCGAGGCCAATGAAGGCCCGCTGCCTGACAGGTGTCTGGTGGCTATTTGGCGCGAGTTGATGAGCGGGTCATTTGTTTTGGAAAGGCCGTTGCGAATCGGCTATCTTGGCCCCGCCGGCAGCTTCAGCCATACCGCCTCGATGCTCAAGTTCGGACAGAGTGTCGAATACGAACCGTTGGCGGATATCACAAGTATCTTTGATGAAGTGAGCAAGGGTCATTGCGACCTGGGCCTTGCGCCGGTAGAGAATACTATGGGCGGCGGCGTAATAGAGACGCTCGATGCCCTGATAGATTCGAATGTTAAGGTCTGCGCTGAGGTTCTGATGGCAATCCATCATAGTCTTTTGGGCAATTGTTCTTTGGAAGAAATCGAGAAGATTTACTCGAAGCCTGAAGTGTTCACTCAGTGCCGGAACTGGCTAAGTGCCACTTTTAAGGAGGCACAAACTGTACCCGTAGCTTCCACCGCCAGGGCGGCGCAAATTGCAGCCGATGAGCCCAGGGCCGCTGCCATTGGTTCCAGCGTGGCTGCGGAATTATATGGGCTGCGAATCATTTGCGAGAATATCGAGGATATTGCCAACAATATAACCAGATTTTTAGTAATCAGCCGGGAAGACGCAAGGCCGACCGGCGAAGATAAGACAGCTATATTATTCAGCACCGCTCATAAGGCCGGTGCCTTAGCCGATGTGCTTGATGTTTTCAAGCGATACAATATCAATATGACAAATATCGAGTCCAGGCCCAGCAAGAAAAGACAGTTTGAGTATTATTTCTTCGTGGACTTTTTGGGACACAGGACGGAAAAGAACGTCCAGGAGGGAATAGAAGAAACGCGGAAGCATTGCCTGCAGCTTTCGATATTGGGCAGCTTCCCGAAAGCGACGGAGCTGCTTTAGTTGTATTTTGCAGAGCCTTTAGTTACGGATAAGAATTATGCAAAAGTTTAGTAAGAACTACGAACTAATCAGGAGAGTTTTATGAGAAAGCCATTCGTGGCAGGTAACTGGAAAATGAACACCGACAGTTACACCAGCGTAGAGCTGGCCGAGCGTATTGCTTCCGGGGCAATGGAGGCGGCAGCGAGCGGAAGCGTAACTGTGGCGGTTTGTCCGCCCTTTGTTTATCTGCAGGCTGTGGCCAAAGCTCTTAGTGCATCGAGCGTTGGCGTCGGCGCCCAGGATGTTTACTATGAACCGAAGGGTGCTTTTACCGGCGAGATAAGCTCGTCGATGCTGAAGGATATTGGCTGCACGTATTGTCTCTGCGGCCATTCGGAACGCCGGCACGTAATCGGTGAGACTGATGAGCTGATAAATAAAAAAGTTACTGCTGTAATTGTAGGTGGACTTTTGCCGATATTATGTGTAGGCGAGCTGCTCGCCGAGCGGGAAGCTTCGCAAACAAATGGGGTGATAACCCGGCATGTAAAAAACGGCCTGGCCGGCCTGAGTGCCGAAAAAGCCTCAGCAGTAACCATAGCGTATGAGCCGGTCTGGGCCATCGGGACAGGCCTGACGGCCACGCCGCAGCAGGCCCAGGAAGTGCACGATTTTATACGAAAGCTCTTAGCCCAGATGTACGATGACCAATTAGCTGAGGGAGTTCGTATTCTCTATGGTGGCTCGGCAAAGCCCAGCAACGCAGCAGAGTTGATGGGCCAGCCTGATATCGACGGCCTGCTGGTCGGCGGGGCAAGTTTGAGGGCGGATGATTTTCTCGCAATAATGCAGGCGGCAATATAATTGAAAGGGTAACGAATATGACTGTTTTTCCATTATTGGCAATGGGTTTTGTTTTGAAGGTGGTCGCCGTCTTGTTTGTCGTTTGCTGCGTGGCGCTGATTTTAATCATTTTGATTCAGAAGGGCAGAGGTGGCGGTTTAAGTGCAGCGTTCGGCGGCGGCATGGCCGGCGGAATTTTGGGTTCCAAAACCGGTGACTTCCTGACCTGGGTAACAATAGTGTTGGTGGGTATGTTTCTGACCCTTGCAGTGGTGATGGCCAGGTTCTACAAACCGAGTGATAGTGGTTATGGAGCGGACCAGCCGGTTCAGCCGCCGCTGACAAGCCCAGAGCAGCTACCCCCACCCGTCGGCATCGAGGATACGACCAGTGATGTTAATGCCGGTGCCGATGTAAATTCGCCCGGTGGTTAACGAGAGAGATTGTTCTGAAGTGTACGTAAAATGGGTGCCTGCACGGTAGAATTTGGGTTGAAAGCCTAACGTTATGATAAATAGTATGACCGGTTATGGCGAGGCGCAGGGTGAGGTCAACGGCGTAAGTTACGTCGTTGAAATCAAGACCCTTAACAATCGCTACTTCAAGGCGATTGTAAGGTTGCCGGAATTAGCGGCGTTTCTGGAAGAAGATATTGATAAACTTCTGCGAAAGAATTTGTCGCGTGGAACGGTAAATTATGTGCTTCGGCTCAAGGATACCTCGGCAAATACGCTCTTTGATATAAATGAGACAGCCCTTCAGGCAGTTGTGGAAAAATTGAGCCGGGCCGCGTCGTCGGCTTCTGTTAAGGGCACCGTTGATGTTGGTAATTTGTTGAACCTGCCCGGAATCATTCAGCCGGTATCACCTGAAAAAGAAGTGGCCGAGAAAATCAAAAAGCTGGTTTGCCAAATAAGTCAGCAGGCCATAGATAAGGTCGGAAAAATGAGGGCCGTCGAAGGAAAGATACTCCATGATGATTTGAAAAAACAGTGCGCGGCCATACAACAAAACCTTCAGAAAATACAGGCTCGGTGCGATGTAGTTCTCAAACAGTACGCAAAAAAACTAAAGCAAAGAGTCGATGAGCTGCTTGCACAGGCAAGACTGAAATTGGATGAAGAAACCCTTGCCAGAGAAGTTGCGGTTTTTGCAGACAGGTCGGATATATCCGAGGAGATTGCTCGGCTGGATTCACATCTGCAGCAATTTGTTCAATGCTGTCAGGCTGATGACCAGGTCGGACGCAGGTTGGACTTCATCAGCCAGGAGATGCTCAGAGAGGCCAACACCATTGCCAGCAAAGCCTCCGATACCGAGATTACCCGCTGTGTGGTCGATGTAAAATGCCGAATAGACCGGATTAAGGAACAGGTTCAGAATGTAGAGTAGAAAGGATGCAGAACGTAAAGGGCATCACAAGTTTGTACTGGAGTTGTAATGAACGACATTGAGAACAGAAAAGGCAAAGTGGTGATAGTGAGCGGCCCATCCGGTGTCGGCAAGAGCACTATCTGTGAAGAGGTGGTTAAGCGGCTGAATAATGTTTATCTTAGCGTCTCGGTTACTACCAGGCCGAGGAGCGAAGCTGAAGTTGACGGCCAGGATTATTGGTTTATATCGGAACAGGAGTTTCAAGAGCGAATTGATAAGGGCCTGTTGCTGGAACACGCTGATGTGTTCGGTCATCTATATGGGACCCCGAGGGACAAGGTTGAAGAAGCCGTGCGGGAGGGCAAAACTGTTATTCTTGAAATCGACGTTCAAGGTGCCAAACAAGCCAGGGTAATTTTCCCGGATGCGCTGATGATTTTTATTTTACCGCCGACTGAAAAAGACCTTGTAGAACGTATGGACCACAGGGGCAGAGAAGCCGTTGATGCTGCCGAAGAAAGACTGAGCGGGGCAAGCAGTGAAATCGCCGCGGCCTGGCAGTATTATAAATATATGGTTATAAATGAGGATTTGCAGCAGGCAGTGGACGAATGTGTGCAAATCATTGAAAGTGCCTAAAGTGACATGTAAGTGTCATCCTGAGGCGAAGCCGAAGAGCCTGCCCTGAGCTTGCCGAAGGGATCTGGTCAACGAAAAAGAGATTCTTCGCTTCGCTGCGCTGCGTTCAGAATGACAGCAAAGCTGTCACTTTAGGCACTTTAGTTATGAGGTAAAAGATGATAGATGAGCTAAAGAGTGAAGAGATAGTTAACAAAGTTGGAGGCAGATTCAAATTGACGGCGCTGATTCAAAAACGATTAGGCGAGCTTTTACATGGTGCCAGGCCGTTGATTGAGGACCCCGCAGGCAAAACGATGCTCGAAATTGTTATTCAGGAGGTCCTGCAGGACAAGATTACCATCGATGACGGATTGCCCGCAAAGGCATCAGGGAACAAAAAGAAAAATTAGAGATAAATCAGCACTACGCTACGCATCGGCGGTAAAATCCCGTTAGAAATTCTGGAAATGATGAAGATGCGGCACGAAAAGGGAAAATTTCTCCGTAAGGAGTCCCTAGGACTAACGGGGTAAAACGAGATACGAGATGCTCGACAATCTGAATATTCTGCTGGGTGTCAGCGGCGGAATCGCTGCATACAAGGTGGTCGATTTAGCCGGCAAGCTGACCGCTGCCGGTGCCAGGGTAAATACCGTAATGACCGAAAACGCCTGTCGGCTCATTGGCTCAAAAAGCTTCGAGGCGGTTACCTGCTCAGCCGTTTTTACGAGCCTGTGGAGTATGCCCGAAGAATATAAAATCGGTCATATAGCTTTGGTTGACTGGGCTGATATTGTTGTAGTGGCACCTGCAACGGCTAATATCATAGGTAAAATAGCAAACGGTATCTGTGATGATTTACTTAGTACAATCCTTTGTGCGGCTTGGCGGCTGATTAAATCAGAGGCTGCACTTTTAGCTCCTGCGATGAACAATAATATGTGGAACAATCCAGCCGTGCAGCGTAACGTCAAGGCGGTCAAAGAGATGGGCTTTCAACTGATAGGCCCTGTCGAGGGCCGGCTCGCCTGCGGAGCTGAAGGCATCGGCAGAATGTCAGAGCCGCAGGACATCCTGAAAACTATCGAGAAAATCGCCTCAAAAATTAACAAGCGAAAAGTTTGACTCGACGCTGGATGCTCGATGCTCGTAAAAAGTGAAATTCGAGTATCGAGTATCGAGAATCGAGTATCAAGAATCGGGATGCGAATTTTAATTACAGCAGGCGGCACCCGGGAATACATTGACCCGGTGCGTTTTATCTCCAACGCAAGCAGCGGCAGGATGGGTTACGCCCTTGCCCGTGCGGCGCTCAAGGCCGGGCATAAAGTAATCCTGGTAAACGCTCCAACCACACGAAGACCACCGAGTGAGGCCAAAATAATCGAAGTTGAAACCGCCGCCCAGATGTTCGAGGCGGTCAAAAAGTATTTTCACCGATGTGATTGTCTGATTATGGCTGCGGCTGTGGCCGATTATACTCCTGCCCAGCCGACTAAAACCAAAATCAAAAAGACCGGCAAGCCCCTGACTATCAAATTAAAGCCGACAGCCGACATCTTGAAATGGGCGGGAAAGAATAAAAGGAAAAATCAGGTCATTGTAGGTTTTGCCCTCGAAGACAAAGCCGTCCGCGCCCGCGCAGAAAAGAAGCTGAGAGAAAAGAACCTTGATATGATAATAGCCAACACCTCTGCTGCTATCGGTGCTGACAAATCAACCGTTCAAATAAAAATCTCCGGGTACGAATGGCTACAACTTCCAAAGGCGAGTAAAACCAGAATTGCCCCCAAAATCATTCATCTGGTAGAAAATGTCTCAGCAAAAAATGACGTGCGTTCGTAATTGACGTAAACTTTTGCAGCTTCACCTTTACAAGAACACCCCCCCCTATTGAAAATGCGATTTCTTCTCGCAAAAAGTAAACTTTGATTTCCAGCCGGTTAATCAGTGTCTCTTATACCGAGGTCGTATTTTGTCAGGATGGACTCGAATTTGTAGCCGGCCTGGGTGATGTTTTCTTCGGCCCCCTGTTTGCGGTCGATTACGCAGACGATATTTTTGACAGTTGCACCGGCCTCGGTGATAATCTTGGCGGCTTCGAGGACCTGTCCGCCGGTGGTGGCGATGTCCTCAACTAACAAAACAACGTCGCCTGCCTTCAAGACGCCCTCAACCATTTTGCCGGTTCCGTAGCCCTTTTTGCTGTTGCGAATGATGACCCAGTTTTTGCCGGATTCCATCGCGGTAGCTGCGGCTAAGGCCACGCCGCCCAATTCGGCCCCGGCTATCAAAGTAACATCGTCGGTAATATATCCGGCGAATTCGGCGCCGAGGGCCTTTAGTATGTCCGGACAGGTCTCGAAGAGATATTTATCGAGGTAGTACTTGCTGCGCTTGCCGCTGCGAAGGACAAAGTCGCCTTCCAAGTAAGCTGTTTCTTTTATGCGTTTTATTAGTTCTTCTCTGGTCATTTTTTCCCCTTATTCTGTAGAGGCCAAATAATGTCAAGTACCAATTTGAGTGTCATTCTGAGCGGAACGCAGTGGAGCGAAGAATCTCTTGCCTCGTGGGCCAGATCCTTCGCTTCGCTCAGGATGACGCTAAACTTTAAGCGTTACTTTTCTGCTGAGTTCTTTG
>JBDRTM010000448.1:0-2945 GCA_043824065.1 Planctomycetota bacterium
CAAGAGAACCGTTTGTCGGGTCGTCGTATCCGTCCAGCCACGCATTAAATATCCTGTTGCTCTCGGGGTCGGCGGGGTCAAGGTCATTGTAAGATTCAAAATCGTCCACGATAAGGAAGTTGGCGGTCGTAAAGCTCCAGAGGATGCCTGTCCACGGACTGTCTGGGTTGGTGTTATTGACCTCGTCAATACGCCAGTAGTAGGTGATATCCCACTCAAGCATTCCAGGGTCATAAGTTTCAGCACCAAGGTCCCTGGTGCCGTTGTACTCCGGCGAACCGGTATCGGCATTTTTCACAGCATCTTCATCAGCGCCGAAGTATATCTGATGCGAAGCTGCAAAGACACTCGGCGAGAAGGTAATAATCTGTGTCTGCTTTACATCCACAGCGCCATTAGCCGGATTCGGGTTCCCGACGGCGCCCTGAGTCGTAAAGCTCCAGACGTGGCCTTTATAGGTGGCGATGGCATCAAACTCATCGACCCGCCAGTAGTAAGTCTTAGCCAATTTAAGTGTGCCGGGAGTATATTTTGAGAAACCCACTGGGCCTTTGTAAGTATCGGCGGTGCCGTTGTTCACATCGGCGAAGTTGTCGCCAAAGTACACGTGGTGCAATTTCGCACCGAAGCCTGGCGTCCAGCTAACCTCCACATCCGGCTCTATCAACTCGGCACTATTAGCCGGGTCTGGGTAGTAGGCGGTCTTGGGTGGAATACTAAAGCTCCAGACAGGGCCTTTCCAGGGACTGTTCGGCTCGGTATCATTGACCTCATCGATTCGCCAATAGTAAGTTGTTCCCGGAACAAGGCCATCCGGATAAGCAAATCCAGGAAATCCAACAACAAGGTTCGTTGCGACCTGGTTGCCCTGGAATATCTCGGCGATGCCGTCGTTGACATCGTCAAAATTATCGCCCAAATACACATCGTGCGAGACTGCAAAATCCCCCGCCGACCAGCTAAGGCTTATCCATGTATCCGCATATAGCGTACCATCATCCGGGTCGGGGCCCCAGGCCCATGGATACTCTCCGAGACCCGACATAATGGTCTGAATCTCGTCCCCTGTTAAGGCTTTGTCGAAAATGGCAATGTCGTCGATGACACCCTTTGCACCGTTTGCCGATGCAATATAGTCGATAGTTTGAAGACCAAACCTGGGATTTGCATGAAGCACCGGGAAAGGACCTAATGTATTGGCTCTTGAGACTTCCTGTCCGTCAATATACAGGATAGCAGGGCCACCGCCAAATTCCCAGGTCACAGTGACATGAAACCAGGTATCGGCAAATATAACGCCGGCCGGGTCAATCTCGATACCCTGGTAGTCGGCATCAGTGCCGTCCTCCAGATAGAATCCGAAATCCTCCGGATTGATGTCGGCATGGTTTGCGCCTTTCGATATGAAGAAGTATATGCCACCCAGGCTCGCATCGAAAAGTCTGTAGTCTGCCGGGTCCGACCCATCCCAGTCGGGTTTGAACCAGAATCCCATGGTGCCTGCTTCGCTTATGAGGTTGGAAATCTCGATGTAGTCGTCCACACCATCAAGATAGACACCCCCATCCAACTTCCCCGTCGTCCATTTGGCGCCTCCTTCAAGAGTACCATGGTTGTCGTTGCCACTCGCGTCCCCGACAGCGGTACCGGTTGCCTCATCTAACCGCCAATAGCCGACAAGACCGGGCCGACCAGCGTTGGTTACGCTTGTTAGAGCCAGACCGAGCACCAAAACAAAAGAAACCAAATAAATCAATTTTTTAGACATAATAATCATCCTTTGCCCCGTCCCGTCTTCAATGGGCGGGGTTCATAAAATTAATATAGGTTGTTAATTGAGATGTAAAATATTTTACCTGCGAAGCACACTTTTTCCATTCCAACTATGCGCCTCACACAATAAATAATAACAACTCCTCCTCTATCAAAAAACCACAAGAATTGTACCCACCCGTCTTGGCTCGGCCCCGCTCCGACTCGCTCGGCCTTGACGAGCCAAGCCGAGACGGGCAGGAGAACCAGAATCCGCAGATGCCCGCCCATTCGACTACGCTCAGGGCAGGATCTGCTCAGGCACAAGCTTCACCCAGCCCCTGCGGCAGAGGCTGGGTTAACTAATGTTATCTATACCATATTAGCTACTTTCCCGTCAAGGAAAATCACACGTGATTACCCATTTTTTTTTGATAAGATTATGTAAAGCTGAATCAATTATCAATTAAAAGGGGAGCTTATACCGAATCAATCGGTATAAGCCCCGAATTGCCACAAATTTGCTGCATTAACCACTCAATCTTAATTTGTACATAAATCTTAGCTTAAGGTGCCGGTTCTGGTTCCGGTTCCTGAAGCGGCCGACGCAGTTGAATATCGTCAAAGTACATTTTACCTGCACCACCGGCTACCGGATTCTTCTTGTTGCCAAGACCAATAGCAATCGTATTAACATTGGCAAGATTCACGCCCTGGTCTGCAAACGCCTGCAGGTCGATAGTCCATTGGTTCCACTCATCTATCAACACTGCATTGGGATTATCGTGAGAGACCACAGCGCTGCCGTTAAGAGCAACATACATCGGCTCAGCGGCATTAGCCGCATCACCGTAGAACCACAGCGATAATACGCTAACACCTTCTTCTGTCCAGTCACGCGGATAACTCAACGTCATCTCCACTTCTGAATACCTGAAGACACTGTTGTCGTAGGCCAAAGGCATCGACTTGCTCCCTCCGTGAACGATAGTCTCCTCGGTGTAAGAAGCAGTGTTTTCATCGCCTACGGCTGAGCCGGTCCCGTTACCGGGAGAGTAAGGTTCAGTACCCGGTGTGCCATAGCCAAGCCCGTCTTTCCAGGCGTACCATATCTGTTTATCGCCGGAATCGTAGTCCTCAAATTCGTCCACAACAAGAAAGTTGGCTGTCGTAAAGCTCCATACATTGCCTGT
>JBDRTM010000449.1:0-2542 GCA_043824065.1 Planctomycetota bacterium
GTGGAAGGCATCGTTGTTGTCAATGACGGTTAGCGCCGGGGCGCGCAGGGCTTTTTTGAAGGCATCTTCGCGCGCCTCGGCGGGGAGGTGCGGGTTGAGCCGATCAATGGCAGCGTGCAGGCGGGCTGGCAGAATTACTTCGCTATAAACACGCTCCGGGTTCACGCCTTCCGATAGGTCAGGTCCATACAATATGGTATAGCCGTTCTCATCGCGCAGAAGGTCGAGGGCCATTTGCTCGATTTCAGATTCGTAGAGAATGCCGCTCATACTTCAATGTCCCCATTCATTAATTTTGGCAGGAGCGTGTCACGCATAGCTGCGAGGGTGCGAGATTCTTCGTCATAAGCGCGAATTTGTGAAATTACTGCTGCTGCAATTAATCCGTATTGTTTTGCAGCAGCTTCTTCTGGAACGACCATCAAGAAAGTATCCAAGCTTGATGCTGGCGTTCGTTGGCGTCCACTCGTACCAATCATGTTTTGGATTGCATGATTTCTAAGATCATTGAAGCGAGCGAGGTAATACCCGTATTCTGGGGGTAACGGTGCTTTGGGATGCAGAACAATGTATTCAGTAGAACCCCATCCCGTTTGTCCATCGGCCAAAAAATCCACGAACGCAGTTTTGCCATTTTCCAAACAAGGGGTTATCCGAGCTAAAAGCGTATCGCCGTTAATAAACTTAGTACCAGAGCCAAAAGGACGGTCTACCCATTCGATTCCGCGATGGCCTTGTGTTGGCATGTTTGCCATATCCAGATAAGGCGCAATTTCGTCTTTTCTTAACGGTCTTGAAGGATTAACTTCAATTGCTTCTGGCAGTGGTTTTACTTCCCACCCCTTTGGAATCATCCCCAACTCACTCTCCACCATCTCGCCGGTTGAGTCGGGGAAATTGAAATCCATAAACCATTCCTTGAAAATGGCATGGGCGATGGCTTCGAGTGTGGCGTTGGTCTGGCGGTTAAGTTCGATTTTTTCATCCAACGCGGAAAGGATGTTACCGATACGGCGTTGGGTGACGATGTCGGATGCAGTAATTTCGAAATTGGAAAAGTCGGTTTTGTTTAGGATAGGAACGGCAGTGCTATGATGACCAGCATTTCTCAATTCATCAGAGATGTTTACCAACGCATAATAAACAAAATCAGGATCAAAAAAAGCCTTGCAAATTACTGAATTGAGTTGCTGATTTGTAACGCTATCTGTTGTAGTCATTACCACTTTTCCCATATCAGAACCGATACAGGAGACACAGACTGACTTTGCAGGTAATAAACAATTTTTTACTGTGTTCTTTCCTTCTTCCGAAAGATAACGTTCCGTTTGATGAATACGCTTTTGCCCCAACATATCTCGTGGCGTAATGAATGGATACTTGTCGCCAAAATTGTTCGGGTTCTGAGTTGGCGGCGTTTTTCCGGTGACTATTCTGCCAATGTCACCAATATTCCAAGTATTCCATCCGTTAGAACTCATCCCCGCTCTCCTCCCAATTCCGCCTCAATTTGTTCTATGGTCGGCAGGCTTCCCTTGAAAGTATCGGGGATGCTTTCGGTCCACCGGTATTCCGAAACACCAATAGGCTTGTTGATGTCGCTCAAGGCATATTCGGCAACGATTTTATCTTTCTTTTTGCAGATAAGAATGCCTATGGTGGGCTGATCGCGGTCGGTTCGCAGTTGGCTGTCGATAGCCTTCAGGTAAAAATTGAGCTTGCCGGCATGCTCGGGCTCGAAGTCAACCGCCTTCAGCTCAACAACGACATAGCAATGCAGCTTTGTATGGTAAAAGAGCAGATCGATAAAGAATTCCCGCTCACCAACCTGCAAGGCAATCTGCTTTCCCATATAGGCAAAGCCTGCACCCAGTTCCAGTAAAAACTGTCTAACATGGGCGACCAGGGCGTTTTCCAGGGCCCGCTCATCGTAGTCCTTGGTCATCGTCAGGAAATCAAATACATAGGGGTCTTTGAGTGTCTGGGTGGCAAGATCGGATTGGGGCTTGGGCAGGGTAAGGGCAAAATTGGTCACTGCCTTGCCTTCCCGGTTATACAGACCGCTTTCTATCTGGTGCACCAGAACGCTGCGGCTCCAGTTGTGGGCAATGGTGCATTGCACATAATAGAGTGCCTCATCGATATCCTTGCATTTGGTCATAATGGCAATGTTGTGTCCCCAGGGAATCCGGGTGATGTGGGTGATTGCCCGTTGTCCTGTTTGGTCAACAACTTGTTGGCTTTTTCCATCCTCTTGAATTTGTCCAACAGGTTGTTGGACTTTTTGCTCTGCCGGTAATTGCGAAACAGCTTGTTGCGCAATTTGGTTTGGAAGGGTTGCTGAACTATAAAACAGATACCATTTCTTAATATACATAAGATTGCTTCGGGAAAACCCCTTAATCTCCGGGAATTCCGCCAGACTGCTCCTCAAGTCGGAGCCGAACGTCGCCTTGACCACCGTTCCTCCGCCCACAACCTCTGTGAGCTCGAAATAGATCGGCCCCGTGGGATCGGACATCCTGTAGAGCCTCGGAGGGAT
>JBDRTM010000450.1:0-7850 GCA_043824065.1 Planctomycetota bacterium
AATTGCCGGGTCGGATGTACAAATACTGTTTCAGCCCCACGTAGGGCCTTTTGACAGGGGAATTCTCTCGACGGTGTATTGCCAACCAAAAAAGAACCTTAGCAATGAAGAACTATTACTACTCTATAATGATTTCTATAAAGATGAGCCATTCGTACAAATACGCAGAGATGCTCCTGCTGTAAAAGATGTCGCAGGCACAAACTATTGCCATATCTTTGTAACTTGTGTGAAGGGCAAAATCGTAAGCTTCTCTGCGATTGACAATCTGGTAAAGGGCGCATCAGGCCAGGCTATTCAGAATATGAATATCGTCTTCGAGCTGGAGGAGAGTTTGGGGCTTAAATAGTGCTGCACTGGGTGTGCCTTCGCTTCGCTCGAGGCCAAGGATACGTACTGCGCGAAAAGCAGAAAGACACGTGGCTGTCCCCGGTTATTCCAGTGAAGTGATGAATCCCTACATTGAAAAGGAGACTTCTATATGGGAAGCAGTGGATGGGTACGCGTGGACCGCATCGTGCATTACATACATTTGTACACGGGTTTATTCCTGCTGCCGTGGATGGCTGTGTATGCTACAAGCGCCTTTTGCCTGAATCACAACCATTGGTTCATCGAGCAGTTTAAGATAACCCCGCCGAAGTGGGAGGTTGTTCGAGAGGTTGAATTCGTTCCTGATGACACATTTCCCCGAGCCCCTGCGGAACAGGCCCGGGCAATCCTGCAACTATTGGACCTGGATGGGGCGCACCGCATTCAGGGACGGCCGAATGCCAGCCAAATGATTATCCTTCGCATTTGCGGCAGCGGTAATTATCGCATCACCTGGCGCCGCCATCGTTCGCTGGTCATCGTCGAGAGGCAGCAGCCTTTCTCGCTCTATCGGCTTGTGCATTTCCTGCATTTTCGTGGCGGATACGCTCAGCCGTATTTCGCCCATATTACCTGGGCCGTGCTCGTTGACGCTGTGGCAATATCTATGTGGCTGTGGGTCCTTTCCGGAATCTACCTCTGGTATCGAAGGTCCCGCAAGCTCTTGCTTGGATGTGTGTGCGTGGTCGCAGGGTTGTTGTTGTTCGTAGGCCTTACAATTCTCCTTTGCACGTGAGGTGATACGGACAGCCCAGACAGCCATCCGTTTTTGATTGACGTAGTATGCGTTAAATATTAATCTGTCAGTATGTTAAAAATTGCAACATGTCAATTTGCCGTGGGGGCTTCCATAAAGCGGAACGCAAAGAGAATCTGTGATTTTTTACGTGAAGCGAAAAAGGCCAAAGCTGACATTGTTCATTTTTCCGAGTGTGCTCTTAGCGGCTATGTGGGCACCGACTTTCCGAACTTCGAGGGGTACGATTGGGAACTGCTTAAGGTAGAAACACAAAAGATTATGGTCCTTGCCGCCGAGCTGCGCCTATGGGTAGTTCTGGGCAGCACGCACCCATTAACTGAGCCGAACAAGCCGCATAACAGTCTTTACCTTATAAATCCTGATGGCAAGATTGTTGACCGTTATGACAAAAGATTCTGTACGCCGGGTGATTTGCGACGGCTGACGCCGGGTAACCGGTTTGTGGATTTTACCATAAACGGCGTAAAATGCTCGCTGCTGATATGCTTTGATTTGCGGTTTCCGGAGATTTATCGGCAATTATATAAGCAAAAAGTCAACTGCATTTTCCAATCGTTTTACAACGCCCGCCAAAAAGGCCCGAGCGTACATACGCACATTATGCGACAAACAATGCAGTGCCGGGCGGCGACGAACTATTTCTGGATGAGCTGTACAAATTCGAGCGGGTATTATGCGCCGTATCCATCGTGTTTTATCCAGCCGGACGGCAAAATCGTAAAACAGCTCAGACAAAATCGCCCCGGCTTGATGGTTAACAGGATTGATGTGAGCAAAAAATTCTACGACCCGATGGCTGATTTCAGAGATATGGCAATCTCTGGTGTGCTCAGCAACGGCCCGAATGATATAAAAGATCCTCGGTCAAGAAATACAACAAATTTTTAGGCGGCGGTCATACTCCAGCACAAAAAGTCTTGGCCAAGAGTGTTATTTAGAATTATAATCACCTGATATAGTAGAAATAAACTGTGCCTATTTTGTTATGTTCATTAAAGGACTAATAAATGCCTAATAGATGGAAAGATTGGCTGGCCCAGGCCAAGCGGGATTTGAACCACGCAATACATGCTTGTGAAGATGAGGACTTTGAGTGGTCCTGTTTCAGCGCCCAGCAAGGAGCTGAAAAAGCGGTTAAAGCTGTTTTCCTTCATCTGCATGGCGAAAGCTGGGGACATTCTGTCTTTGCCTTGCTCAAAGCCCTTAGTGACAAGATAGAAGTTTCTGAGCGGCTCATAGAAGCTGCGAAAAACCTGGATAAACACTATATTCCAACGCGTTATCCTAATGGTTTCGACAGTGGGATGCCCGGTGAGTATTACACCAGAAAAGATGCGCAGGAGGCAATCGAGAATGCTCGAGAAATCATCGAATTCTGTGAAGGTTGTGTTCGCTGATAAGAACAAGGTCTTGCATCAGTTAGCGGATTATACCAGAAAAGTCAAGCGAAGCCGGCCGGAAGTGGAAAAAGTCGGGCTGTTTGGCTCTTATGCTACCGAGGCTTTCGGACCGGCCAGTGATGTGGACTTGCTGATAATTCTGCGCGAAAGCTCCAAGCGTTTCCTGGACAGAATTCCCGATTATCTTCCGGAGAACCTTTCCGTAAGCTGTGATGTTTTTCCTTACACCAAAGAGGAGATAGAGAGAATGAATCAGGCAGGTAGACCATGGATTTGTCATGTTCTTAAAGAGGTACTCTGGCTTTAGATGATAAGAAACAAGCATAAACTCAATAAGTTTTATCAAAAACTAATCAAGGAAGAAAACCTTTCTTATAAAAAGGCTCTGTCTATATATGAAGCGCTGCACAAGGAAGCCGTGTCTTTAGGGGTTATCAATTCCGAAAACATCTTAGAGGGATTGGAAATTGATTTGAGGATTGCTAAAGCGATAAATGGATTAAGTTCATGATAGAAGAATTAATAAAAAAGGTAGCTCAATGTTTGGACAGAGATAAGATTCCTTATATGATTATCGGTGGCCAGGCTGTACTGCTATACGGAACCCCACGCTTGACACGAGATATCGATATAACTTTAGGAATAGATACGGATAAATTCCGGTCAATTGAAAAGATATGCAAGAAATTAGGATTAAAAATCCTGCCTGAAGACCCGGAGGGTTTTGCCGCAGAAACCAAAGTGCTTCCTGCAGAAGAGGTGGAACTGAGAATACGAGTAGATTTTATTTTTTCTTTCACTCAGTATGAAGCGCAGGCTATCGGGAGAACAAAAGAAGTCCGTATTGGTGGTTATCCAGTAAAGTTCGCATCTTGCGAAGATGTCATTATTCATAAGATGATTGCAGCAAGAGCTGTTGATGCCGAAGACGTAAAGAATATATTGATTAAGAATAAAGACTCGATTGACCTTGAATACATCACCGGATGGCTTTTAGAGTTTAGTAAGATTTCTGAGCACGAAGGGATATTAGAAGGCTTTAACAGATTATTGAAGCAGCACGAGGCACAAGATGGCTAATAATACTATTACTGCACCTAAAGGTTTTTTGGCAGCGGCGATGCAATGCGGTATTAAGAAATCGGGCAAGGCTGATTTGGGGCTGCTTGTCTGCCCAGCTGGTGCAAGCTCAGCAGCGGTTTTTACAACTAACAAGGTCGTCTCGGCAGCGGTACAGGTGTGCAAAAAGCACACCAGAAGCTCAAAAACATACGCGGTGGTCGTCAATTCCGGCAATGCTAATACCTGTACCGGTCGAAAAGGTATCGAAAACGCAATTACAATGTGCAGCAAAACAGCACATTCATTGAACGCAATACAAGTCTGTCATTCCGAGCGGAGCGGAGCGAAGTCGAGGAATCTGTTAAAATACTGCTCCGCAATACGCAATACGCAATACGCAATACGAAATATCCTCGTTGCTTCGACCGGCATTATCGGTAAGCAGCTGCCGATTAAGAAAATTACCGCCGGCATTTCAAAAGCGGCGGCGAAGCTCTCAGCTTCATCTAAGGCGGGCCTGGATTTTACACGGGCGATAATGACGACCGACACCAAGCCGAAACAAGCCGTCCGCCGACTCGAAATATCCGGCGCTAAAGTAACGATAGCCGGCGCAGTCAAAGGGGCCGGTATGATTGCGCCGAATATGGCAACTACACTTTGCTTTATTACTACGGACGTAGCTATAACAAAGCCATTGTTAGCGAAAGCATTGAAGGCCGCCATCGGCAATTCGCTAAACAGGTTGACTGTTGACGGTCATCAAAGCACAAATGATACTGCGATAATTCTTGCTTCCGGCTTAGCGGGCAATCGCCCAATAGTAAGTCAGTGCCAGCGGTATAAAAGATTTGCCAACACGTTAGCGGATTTGTGCGACGATTTGGCCAGACAGATGGTGCTTGATGCTGAAGGGGCAACGCGGATGTTTAAGGTAGTGGTCAAAGGTGCAGCTACAAAGGCTGATGCGGCCAGGGCTGCGCGGGCGATAGCCAATTATCCGCTGGTAAAATGCGCAGTCAACGGCGGCGACCCCAACTGGGGCAGAATTATTTGTGCCGTCGGTTCGGCGTCTGTGAAGTTGAATCCGAATAAACTCTCCTGTAAGCTCGGGCCAATAACCGTTTTTAAAAATGGTACGCCGAAAAAGTTCGATGCAAAAAAGGCGAGTAAAGTTGTTTCACAAACCGAGCACACCATAACCGTGGATTTAGGGGCAGGCAAAGCGGACGATTTTTGCTATGGCTGCGATTTAAGCGCCGAATATGTAAGAATCAATGCTGATTACCACACATAACAGAAGTCAGAAGTCAGAAGTCAGAAGACAGAAAACAGAAGTCAGAAAACAGAAGTCAGAAGTTTGCGGAGTTTTGGCTTATTTTCGGTTTTCCCACAATAAAACAGTTGAAAAAGCAATCCATTTGGTTAAACTGCGGGCAATTTTATGTCTGTTATGCCGGTAGAGACAATAGTCAAACTCGAAAAGGAGTAAAAAAGTGAAAGTTATTAAGAGTACCCTTGGATTTTTGGTGCCGAGTTTTGCATTTAGTGCAGTGGCAATGGCGGCGGAAGGCACAGAGCCGGCAGGGACGCCCTGGAGCTGGTGGATTGCGCCGGTAGCGGCAGTGCTGGCGCTGGGATTTGCCTACTATTTCTATAAGAAGGTGATGGCCGCCCCCGAAGGCAATGAAAAAATGATTAGCATTGCCAACCATGTGCGAGAAGGGGCCTACGCGTATCTGTTCCGGCAGTACAGCGTTGTCTCGCTGGTATTTTTGATTCTTCTGGTGATCTTCGCGATCTGCGCTTATCTGGGTGTTCAAAACCCGTTTGTTCCGGTGGCGTTTCTGACAGGTGGTTTTTTCAGCGGCCTGTGCGGTTTTTTGGGTATGAAGACGGCAACAAACGCCTCATCCCGTACCGCTCAGGGTGCCAGCGTGAGCTTGAATCGAGGCCTGCAGGTTGCCTTTCGTTCGGGTGCGGTTATGGGCCTGGTCGTCGTCGGCTTTGGCCTGCTGGATATTTCGCTGTGGTATCTTATTCTTGATAAGATTGTTTACACTGCGGCAAATATGGAAACAGGACTGAGATTTTTGGGATTGCAGCTTGTGCCCGAAGCTATGGACCCACATCATAAACTTGTTGAAATTACAACAACGATGATAACTTTTGGTATGGGCGCTTCGACCCAGGCCTTGTTTGCCCGTGTCGGCGGTGGAATTTACACCAAGGCAGCAGACGTCGGAGCGGACTTAGTTGGCAAGGTCGAGGCAGGAATCCCGGAAGATGACCCCAGAAACCCGGCCACAATCGCTGATAACGTCGGCGACAACGTCGGGGACGTTGCCGGTATGGGCGCCGACCTGTACGAAAGTTACTGCGGCTCAATTCTTGCTACCGCGGCGCTTGGTGCGGCGCTGCCGGCAATGGCACTTGCTGCCAGGGGTATGGACCCGCTCAAGGCCGTTCTTGCTCCAATGCTTGTTGCGGGCCTGGGTATTATCCTTTCGATTGCCGGTATCTTTATGGTTCGCTGTAAGGAGGACGCCAGCCAGAAGAACCTTCTGCGAGCGCTTTTGTTGGGGACATTGGGCAGCTCGGTGTTGATTCTTGGAGCAGTGGCAATATTGGCTGCGTTTGGCTGGATTACCTGGGGCATCTTCGGCTCGGTAGTTGCCGGATTATTTGCCGGTGTAATTATAGGTCAGCTTACCGAATACTACACCTCTGATGAATACAGCCCGACACGAGGTATCGCCGAGCAGACAAAAATGGGCGCTGCAACAACAATTATCGACGGCCTTGCAACCGGTATGTATTCAGCGGGCCTGCCTGTGGTGACGATTGTGATTGGCATTCTGTGTGCGTTTGGCTTTGCGGGCGGTTTTTCAAATATCTCAATGGGGCTTTACGGTATCGGCTTCGCGGCAGTCGGAATGCTCTCCACGTTAGGCATTACTTTGGCAACCGACGCATACGGCCCGATTGCCGATAACGCCGGCGGCAATGCCGAGATGAGCGGCCTGGGGCCAGAGGTTAGAAAAAGGACCGATGCCCTCGACGCCCTGGGCAATACTACGGCAGCAACGGGTAAGGGATTTGCTCTCGGTTCTGCCGCTTTGACGGCTATGGCACTTTTGGCGGCGTATCTCGAGGAGATTCGTATATGGATTGGCCGACTCGCCTCGGAAAGTGCCGATGGAATATATCGCGTTGGTGAGATAGCGTTTTCCGCCGCCGGTGACGTTGCTGGCACTATCAATGTCAAGACCGCCCCCATTATGGATTTCGTCAATGCCTACGGCCTCAATATTATGAATCCCAAGTTAATCGGCGGCCTGTTCCTTGGCGCTATGATGGCCTTTGTATTCTGTGCTATGACAATGAAGGCGGTCGGCAGAACCGCAGGGACTATGGTCAATGAGGTCCGGCGCCAGTTCAGGGAAATCGCCGGTATTATGGAAGGGACGACCCAGCCCGATTATGCCCGCTGCGTTTCTATTTCCACACGCGGCGCGCAGAAAGAGATGATTCTGCCTTCGCTGCTGGCGATTATCATCCCGGTTGTAACGGGGCTGCTCTTAGGTGTGGCGGGTGTGATGGGACTTTTGGCAGGAGGGTTAACTTGTGGTTTTGTTCTTGCTATTACGCTCAACAACGCCGGCGGGGCCTGGGACAACGCAAAAAAATATATCGAAAAAGGCGCCCTCGGCGGCAAAGGCTCAGATGCCCATAAGGCCGCCGTCGTCGGTGACACCGTTGGCGACCCCTGCAAGGACACCTCAGGGCCGAGCCTGAACATTCTTATAAAGCTGATGACGATGGTTAGCGTGGTCTTCTCAGGCGTTATAGTAAAATTAGCCCCCGTTATCAGCGGCTGGCTCGGCCTCGGCGGCAAATAAAATTTGTTTATGAGGTGGCCCCTTCTTGCCGAAAAAAAAGAGAATGAGGTGAAAAATGGGTCTTAGGGATTATTGTACAGATAGTTGGGTAGTTTTATTTGTATTGCTTCTGTTTCTTGTGCCTTCATTCATCTGTAAGGTGCCTGCTTGTTATTAGATACTCCTCAGTTGACATAACTGCCTGACAAAGTTAATCTATCAGGGTGGCCGAGTGGGCCGCCCTTTTTTATTGAAGATGAGGACATGAGGTTTGACAAAAAAACAAAGTAAGAAGGCAAAATCCATTAAAGATTCCACAAGCGGGCACCGGCGGCAAAAAGAGAAGGTTGCTGACGCCACAAAGGCGTTTGCTCT
>JBDRTM010000451.1:0-4620 GCA_043824065.1 Planctomycetota bacterium
GACGATCTTCGATACCTAGATTCGATACCTAGCTTCGATACGAGCTTCGATACCTCTAAACGAAAATCCTTAGAACGTGTCTGATATACAGAAAAAGCGTTTCAAAATTGAAAAATTATTGTTTTCCGGAGGACTAAAAATATGAAAAGATTTAAATCAAAGGTATTGTTAGTTTGCATACTGACGTTACTGCTCGGCACGGCTGATTATGCGAACGCCGGCAGTGGGTACTGGATCGAGATCGGAGGTTCGGACGACATACCCTACTACGATAACTGCTATAATGCAAAGACCATCGGTGACGAAGAGTACTTGCCCTTTGACACCACATTGGCGACGTTCGATGGCCACGGCTACTGTATGGAGAGCCCAAACCTCTGGTACACCTATACCGCTACTAAAACGGGCAACGTCACTGTCAGCCTCTGTTACCCCGACTTCGACGACTTCAACGACTCCAAAGACTTCGACACAAAGCTCGCCGTCTATAGGGGAGGCAATTGCCCTCCGAGCCAAAGTGACTTGATCGAATGCAATGACGACTTCTGTGGTTTGCAGTCAGAGATTACCTTTGCTGCAAACGCCGGCAGCCAGTACCTTATTGAGGTTGGGGGATTCTCCGAAATGACTGGTAGTGGTGTGATAAGCATCCGTTCTGAGGGAGTACCTCCGACGAAAGCATTAGACCTCGGAGATGCACCAGACAGCACTAACAATTTCAGTGCGATCATGGCCGCGTATCCCAAGGGAGGACCTTTGGGGGTCCGGGCCGGCTATCCCACCGTCTTCAACGACGGCAGCGGCCAAGGGCCTTATGGGCCGGTTCACTTGAACCCTCTGGCAGTCGCTCACTTGGGCAGCACTATTACTAACGAAGCCGAAGCTGACATAGGCATTGACCAGGATGCGGTGAACAACATCGTTCCACTTGGCAAACTCTCGGACCTTGACCAGGGCGATGACAGTGTCATCTTCCCGTTCAATCTGCCACATTGTCACTGGACGACATTTGACTATTTTGTCAACGTTATCAACCCGGGCACTAATCTTTGGGTCAATGTCTGGTGTGACTGGAACCGCGATGGCGACTGGGATGATACTCTTGCTTGTTCAAGCCATCCCGCCCCGGAGTGGGCAGTACAGAATCAGTATCTTTTCAATCCGGCAGCCGGATTACATCGAATCACCTCAAAGGCGTTCCTGCCCAATCATCCGAATAATACTCCCGAGGAGATATGGATGAGGCTCACTCTTTCCGAGCGGCCTTGGACAGGCGGCAGTAATCCCGGGACCAAAGGCAATGGCGGTTCCGGCCCACAGACGGGATACGAGTATGGTGAAACGGAAGATTACTACTTCACCCCGAAGACAAGCTACACGGCATGCGAGGATTTTAACGGCGATGGAGTAATCAATCTTGAAGACTTGGGAGCTTTCACTGCCGATTGGCTTGAGAGCTGTCCGTAGTAACTTTGTGGAATATCTGATTTACACACACTAAGGACTGGTAAAGAAAAATGGAAGATAATTTATTTACAAGGCCTAAGGTCAGTACCTCATGAAGTACCAGATTATTCCAATCCATTCGTGGAGCGCGTTATTACTCGTTGCAAAAGCATCGGCGGATGGGACAAAACTTCCGAGATTATGTTGGTACGGAGAATAGATATAATTTACTGGAATAGGCACAATAGTATCGTTGGGGAGCTGGTATTGACACTCCAAGGAATAGACGAGTAAGTTCGACACTGGTTTAATGCTAAAAGAGAAATAATGGACAAGCAAGGAAAAATACAGCTAAATATTCCCTTTTCGCCTAAAATCCCATAGAATTACGTCCACCCGTCCTCCACAGTAGCTCTGCTGCGGAGGGTGGATGTAAAAGCAGAAACGTGTTTCTAAAAGTATTAAACTCCGAATGTGGAAACGCACGCTTCTGACAGGCGTGTCGGTATGTTTAGGGTTGTCGATGCTGGTATCGATGCTCGCCCTGGAAACTCGACCCAGCAGCGCTGGGTTCCGATCAAAACCCGCCGTTGGCGGGTCGGGCTTCCAGCCTCCAGTTTCGATACCAGATTCGACAACGACAAACCAGCTTCGTTCAATGGGCAGCAAACCTCCCAACGTATTGCTCATCGTCTCCGATGACCAGGGTTACAATGACCTCGGCTGCTATGGAAGCAAAGAAGTGAAGACGCCCAACCTTGACCGGCTGGCTGCCGGCGGGGTTCGGCTTACAAACTTTTACGTTACCTGGCCGGCCTGCACGCCCTCACGCGGCAGTCTGCTCACCGGCCGATACCCGCAACGCAACGGCACCTACGATATGTACCGCAACTATCTTCTCGATATTGACCACCTCTATACCCCGGATGAATACGCCGTCTCGCCCGAGATGATATTAGGAATGGATACCCGCGAGGTGCTGGTTCCCCGCATGTTGCAAAAAGCAGGCTATACCAGCGGCATATTCGGAGGCCTTCAGCAGCAGAGAACATTTGCCCAGTTGTAGAAGCTCGTTTGCCGGTGTCGAAGCTGGTATCGAAACTGGAGGCTGGAAGCCCGAGCCTCGAGTTTCCAGGGCGAGCATCGATACGAGCATCGACAACCTTAAACGAAATTGGTTCACCAACACTGGTATCGACTACTGGACCCACGAACGATACGGAGTACACTCAATGCGGCGCGGCGATAAGCTGACTACAGAGGACAAAGGTACCTACGCCACGGACCTTTTCCGGCGAGAGGCACTGCGTTTCATTAAAAAGCATAAGGACAAGCCTTTTTTTTGCTACGTGCCCTTTAACGCCCCGCATGGCGCCTCCAACCTCAATCGTCCTCGGCCCGGCGTGCAGGCTCCACTGGAATACATACGCAGGCACTACGGCGAGTATGACCCGAAAGACGCCAACACTAAAAAGGCAAGACGTATGCGATATATGGCCGCTGTTACCTATATGGACGAGGCCATCGGCCAAATGCTGGATATGCTGGATGAGCTGGGCCAAGCGGATAACACTATCGTCATCTTCTTCTCCGACAACGGCGGCTCCGGCACTGCGGATAACGGCCCGCTGCGCGGCCGCAAAGGCGATATGTTCGAGGGCGGACTCCGCGTGCCTGCCATTTGCCGCTGGCCGGGTGTTATCCCGAATGGAACCGTCTGCAGCGAATTCCTGACCTCTATGGAGATTCTCCCAATGCTCTGCAGCGCTGCAGGCCTCGGACCGCCCAAAGGCGTGCCCCTTGATGGCTTCGATATGACGGCGGTGCTGGCAGGCAGCCAGAAATCGCCTCGCAGGGAAATGTTCTGGCAGCGCCGAAGTAACAAGGCGGCACGCGTGGGAAATTTCAAATGGGTCGAGTCGTCACGCGGTTCGGGCCTCTTCGACCTTTCCAAAGACATCGGTGAAAAAAACGACCTTTCCAAACAAAAGCCGGAGGTACTGGTCAAAGTCAAGGCCCGATTTGAGGCCTGGAAGAAATTAATGGCCCAGGCCGAGCCGAGAAGGCCCTTCCGCGACTTTTAACAGCTATTTTTCAGAAAGACTTGCCAACGAAATTGATAGCCGGCTCGGAAAACAAATCGATGAAAAGCTCGCTTTACCACCAGAAGCAGGGATTACCATAACTCTGCCAGAACCAGCGGTGTTCCATTTCATTGAAATTCCGCCACTGCACGTGCCCGTCAACGAACAGGATATTTCCGCCCGCAGGCCGTGAGCCTCTTCTAAGATGGTTCGTTCTGTCATAGATTTGCCAGCGTGACCAGACTCCGCCGGTTGCCTTAGTGAAGTCGGACTGCGACCGATCCGCCCCATTACTGGCGGTTACATCGCTAATCAGCTCCACCGTTGCGGCAGACCTCTTCGTTGCAGTAACAGACCTCACCCATTCCTTATACTTATTGTCGGGGCTCATGGGCGGATTCTCTCTGCCTCTGACCGTATCAATGAACCAGAAGTATCCCATAATCCTATGATAGTTTTTGCGGGTCGATTCACTCTGCGGCTCGGGCTGAGGGTAGCTCTCCGGCGTCCCGGCCGAAAGGTTCTCTCCGTACCGCCAAAAGATGATATTGTCTCTCTGGGCCCACGATGGACAGTAAAAGATATGTCGGTCGAAGCCACCGGTCCTCAAGATGATATCTGTTGTCCAGTACGAAACATCAAACAACCAGCGGTCCACCTCATTAAGAGGCAGCTTGCCATCGTTGTCATTGGCGTACAAGTACAAGCCCAGTCCCATGTTCTTCTCATTTAGGCCGCAAACAGTTCGCCGGCTCTGTTCCCTGACAGCATTGAGTGCCGGCAGGAGTATGCCCATTAAAAGGGCAATAATCGCAATCACTACGAGTAGTTCGATAAGTGTGAATCCCGTTAGTCCTAAGGACTCCTTTCGGAGAAATCTTCCGTTTTCCCGATAAGGATTCCCAATTTCTAACGGGGTGAATATTCTTCTTTCATACATATCGCACCAATACCGTCAGAATCTCTCACAAAACGCTAACGACTGGTAAAGAAAAATGGAAGATAATTTATTTACAAGTCCTAATACTACAACGCCACTTAGATTTATTTATTTTTGATAAAGCTCTGTTGTATAAAAAGTTATGTTAAT
>JBDRTM010000452.1:0-2393 GCA_043824065.1 Planctomycetota bacterium
CAAAAAGCAGAGCGACGAAGGAGCGGCGCTTTTTTGCCGTCCGCGTGAATTTGCCTTGTTAGGCATTTTCTTTTAGTTCACCTAATTCACCGTCGATTCTTTTGAGGCGAGATTGCTCCCTATCCAAATCTGCAACTTCCGATTTCTTTTGCATTGAATTTGCCACGTTACCTATTATTACTGAAATTACCACACCAAAAAATAGGTAGCCGAGCCAGGTTCCAAATGAGCTTCCGACTTCTGCAGGTGGCATTTTCTCTCTACTATAACCATATTTCTCCACCTGATCCCAAGTAAGTCTTCCTGGATCTCTATACCCTTTGCTTCGTAGATCATTATGCATTCTGTCAAAGGCTTGTTGACGGATTTGTGCTTGCCGTTTGTTTGCGCCCATCATGTTGCTACACTGAGATACCGATAATAAAAAAGATAAAACGATCCCTATCGCAATCACCCAACCCCATGTGGTTCGCATACCAGAATTTTTGAAGCTACTTATTCGTGAGTCTATACTTGATATTTGTCTTCGCACATCATTAATAGCAGAAGATAGGAATTGCTGCTTTGTCTTTGAAAGCGCATCCTGTGCTTTACGCCAATAAGTGAGAGCATCCAAATAACCGAAGTAAGTATTATTATTTCCCGCCTTTTTGGCGCTGATGACGAGATTCTTCAGCGGGTTAAGATCAGCATATTTGGACGATGAAAACTCTTGCACATGCGACTTTTCAAGCTGTCCAGTCTCCTTTTCCAATGCGGCTAATACAGTTTTTGATTCTTCCTGTGCTTCCTTATGCAACTGTTGAATGAGACCGTGTACATATTTGTCATAAGGTCGAAAATCGTCGTCTGAGCTAGCTTTAATAGTATAATTACGATCTAGTTGAATAGCAGTCTTAAGAGGTTGCAACGCTTTTTCAGGCTCACCACGATGCATCAATAATTTAGCCATTTGAAAGTGGGTTTCCCCTAGTTCTGGATACAAGGAGATCGCTTCCTCAGTGAATTTTACTGCATCAGGTATTTTGCCTTGACAATAAGCGGCCCATCCCGCAGCCAAAAAAGCTCGCCCCGATTCATTAGATTGGTCATGCCGTGCGTATTTGGCGGCGGCGAGAAATGCTTTCTCTGCTTCGCTAAGATTTACTATCGATGGTGAATTGTTTTGGAAGCTACCCATGCGGATCGTTCCTAATAAGAAATGGAAGCGATATTCGAGCTTGTATCCTGTATTATCTCCATATCCTTCTATAGATCGATTCAAGTATTCTAACGCTTCCTCATATAGTCCCTGCCGAAATGCGTCTCGTGCAATTTCAAATTGTTCATACGCCCAAGTTTGGGCAGGTGTCTTGGCTATCCGCACAAGTTCTGTTAGGGCATCGTTTATATGCCCAACACCAGCCAGTAGTTCGCTAAAACCCCATTCAAATACAGATGTTAACTCTGCAATACCATTTGATATAGCTCGCATATCAAAAGACAGTTGCTCAAATCCAGATGATACGGCTTCTCCAATTGATTTGGTTGCTGCTATATGTTCACGCTGGAGCTCTTCGTATGTAGCTATAAGTTTTCGATTCGACGACGACAACTCATAACGTAATTGCCTAACGTCATCCCCAACGCCACGTATTTCATTAACCTTCAGGTAATCGGGCCAGCTAAGACCTATATTGTATGCGTAGCTTCTTGGCATGATGTCCTCCTTCAATGCCTAACGTAAAGGTCAGCGGCGGCGTTTTTTGCCGTCCGCTGGAGTGATTTGTTAGGCCAATAATTTGATTGAGACATGAAACAGAAATACATAGAAGAACAGTAATGCCAAGGAACCTCCTTCTATCAGATAGATGGAACTTGCCCATTGGTAAGGCAGCTGCTTGCCCCAATCATTCGTACGGGTACCAAGCTTATACGGTTCGAGTCCATTTGGCCAGCAGGTTGAGTCTGACTCGAACTTCGTCGCCAGGTCAATATAATTTTTGAGGAACTTCCGACCGCGAACTCCAAGACCGAACCAAAAGATGCCGCTGAGAGCGCCAAGGACACAAAGGATAGCCATAACATAGCCTGCCAAATATGGACGGGGTGCCTTCACATAAATCGTTGCCCAAGCGAGGATAAGGATCGTGTTAAACACCAGGAAATTGTGAAAGCGGCTCCAGCTGATTGTCTCAGCATGAATGATCAAGTTAATCATCGATGGATATACTTCTTTTTGCGTTACCATAATAGAAGCTCCTTTCGTATTCAGGTACCGATTGGCCTAACGGCTCGAACGATTTTGTTCGGCCGCGCGAATCAGCACGCGGTCGGACAAATCGGGCGAGGCGCTCCGCGCTGACATGTTAGAAGGCGAACCAATCACGATCCGGCCTGCGTCAGGGTGTAAT
>JBDRTM010000453.1:0-12876 GCA_043824065.1 Planctomycetota bacterium
ATGACTTGGACCGCACGTGCGTCCCCCTCCAGCGAGGACGGCTTGAGCTTCTTGCTTTGCACAAAAAGCCACAGTATCGAATTGCGACCCTTCAATACCTCGATTGCCTCTTTCAATTCCGGGCCGTATTTCTGCTGGTCGGCATCAATATTCGCACCAAGATAAACGGCAAACAGTCTCAATCCGTTCTTATCCAGCTCTTCAAGCATTTCACCCACCCCTTCGCCTGCCGTGCATCCAATTCCCGCATATCCTAATTCCTTGACCATTTCTACCTGCTCTTTTGCAGTTTTGTGTTTGTCGTCTTTAGTTGCGGTATCCATCGCAAAGAACGGATTCGGCCCCGCCGGCTCAATCCGGATATTGCGATACGCTACCGGCCCGTGGTCACCCTGCAGCATCAGCGGCCCGGCCGGTTTCTCATCGTTATACGCACTGGCCCGCGTCGGTCCGCTCAACTCAACATCCGCATGGATAACGGTCCCGTTATGGACGATCTTCTCAAACCGGGCATTGGCAATCTTCCGTCCCTTCTTGTCAAAACGCGGAGAGCGGAAAACAACATCAAACGTTTGCCATTGTCCCGGCGCTCGCGATACGTTGACCCGTGGCGGACGGCCTTCGTAGCCCTTGGGATTTCTGTTATCATCCCAGCGCTGATAGATGCCGCCGCAGTCGGAGTACTTCGCCTTTTTCACACCCCAGCTATCGAAGACCTGAATCTCATAGCACCCATTAAAATACACGCCTGAGTTGGACCCTTTAGGAACCATAAATTCGATATGGGCCTTGACGTCACCGAATTCTTCCTTGCTGAAAAGATTCGACGTTCTGCCGGTAGGCCCGTTCACAATTACTCCCGTGCCCGGCTTACTGCCCAGCAGCTTCTCATTGCCGGGCTTTATAAACGTATCGCCCACAATCTCCCACTGTCCGGTATTGCCCCGCCATTGCGAAAAGTCCCCACCTGTTAAAATAACACTTGTATCTTTTGCCCCAGTATCAACCGACAAGAACGAACATAGAAGTCCAGCCAAAAATAAAATTACCTGAATCTTTTTACTTTGGATTTTCATAATTCTTCCCTTTCCAAATGTTATTTGGCAAACGCCAACCAGTTTTTAATAATAAATAGTAAATAATAAATCTCACAACCGCCACGGGCTGCGCATCGACCGTGACAGCATCCGGTTGGCCTGCTCATCGTTAATAAAGCGCTCCTTATCCGGGTCCCACTTCAGTTTTCGTCCCAACAGCATCGAGATATTGCCGATGTGGGCGACTGTAAAGCACCGATGACCTATCTCAGGGGGAAAGTAGCAGTCCTTCCGTGATTTCACGCAATCAAGGAAATTCCGCTGCTCGCCGGCCCGGCATGTATAAAGGTGAATCTCATCCGGGCCAATCACAGAATCTAAAATAGATTTAGGCTCGGCCTGGAGTTTCGCCCTCCAGCCGACATTACCTATCCATCCCTCGGACCCTTCGAATCGCAAACTCGGCGTGCCCGATGTCACTATCAATCTAACGCCGTCAGCATATTTATATTCGATTCTGTATTCTTTGGCCGTGTCGTAGAGTCCTTCTTTACAAAACACGCCCTTACCTTCGACCTCTACCGGCCCTGTATGTTCGCTGTCGTTTCCCCATTGTGCACCATCGAGAAGGTGCGCTCCCCAGTCTGTCAACTGGCCGCCTGAATAATCAAGAATCCAGCGAAAGTTCCAGTGAATGCGGTCTTTGGTATATGGTGCATACGGTGCCGGGCCTAACCACATATCATAATCAAAACCCTCCGGCACAGGCATAGGCGTAGGGTCTCCGGGTGTATTCGGCCCGCTCGGCAGCTCTACGCGGATAGTGTGCAGCTTGCCGATTCTGCCGTTGCGAACCAGCTCACACATCCGGTGATAGACATCCACGGATCTATCTTCCGTGGACCATTGAAAGACACGATTGTAGCGCTTCATCGTCTTGCATAGGACCCTGCCTTCTTCGATGGTCAGTGTCGGCTTCTCGCACTCTACATCCTTACCCGCCTTAGCCGCAGCTATTGAAATTGGAACATGCCAGTGGTCGGGCGTGGAAATCATCACAGCGTCGATATCATCCCGCTCGATGATATTCCGAAAATCATTATAAGTCGCACAATCCTTATTGCCGTATTTTTTGTTGACCATATCACGGGCTATGTTCATATTGTTGGTATCGACATCGCAAACGGCGACCGCCTGAGCATCTGCATTGCCCAAAAAGTTCGTTAGATTAACCGCTCTGCCGTGACCACCGACGCCGATGAAGCCTATTGTAATCCGATTGCTCGGCGCAACCGAACCAGCCTTACCAATCGCTGATGAAGGGGCTATATACGGAAATGTAGCAACACCTGCTGCCTTTTTCAAAAAGCCGCGGCGCGTGAAATGCCGCCTCCGATTCATAGTGTATCCTCCGATTCTTTTGTGCATGTGCTGTATTAATAACTTGTAAATAGAACCACAAGCTCAGAACGAGAGCAGACACTGCCAGATATACGTGTATCCGAGGGCATCGATGTCCTCCCAGATTTTCTGGATCATTGCCTTGTCGCCGGTAATTTCGGGCAGGTCCTTGACTCGCTGCTCCCAGGGAAAACAAACACCGGGTTTCACTGGCGGCGCCGCCCGGCCCGCCATGCCTTTCACTTTCTTGCGCGACTCCACTGATGTGGGCAAATCGCACGGCGGCGTTTCGGTCGGCGTCTCGTAGGTGCCGGACGCATAAACGCCGTGCTCGCGGCATACCTGATTCATTACCTTCATGTTCTCGATGTTGGTGTCATCCTGCATGATGGCGCCGGCGTCCATAATATAGCCCCCATCCTGCGCCACTTCTTTGATGACCCGCATGCAGAACTCCCGTACTTCCTCAGGCGTGCCCCAGCTCAACATCACGTTCGGGATGCCGCCGCTGATGGCGAACTTATCGTGCAGGCTGCGATGGACCTCGAAGATATCGTCCTGATCGCAGTGGAAGACGATGCTGCGGTCGGGCAGCTCGCGGAAGGTGTCGAAGTGATGCTTCCACCTGCCCTCGGCGTAAAAAAGCGTCTGGTGGCCGTTCTTCCAGAACTCCTCGATACAGGGCTTGAGCGTGGGCCAGTAGTGGGACTCGAATTGTTTCGGGTTGACGAAAGGCACGCACCCGCGATGCATCCAGTAGCCGATGGGCACCTGATTGTTCGCATCGGCAGTAGTCAGGCCCACGTTGACTAAGTGCGGCATAAGCGCCTCGCAGGCCTTGAGCACTTTCTTGGGCTGCGTCTGCATGTCACTCACCAGCCCTAAGTAGCCTCGCATTTTGTCGGCGATAATGTCGAACGGCGCTTTGAAGATGCCTGCAATAGCCGAGGCCGTACCACATTCGGACCGCAGCCTCGCGATTTGCGGGCCGAAGGCGTAGAAGTATTGCAGCATAGCCATGCCGCTCTTGACTAATGCCAGGTTGTTGCGGTTTGTCGAGGGCTCGCCAATCTTGCTGACTTCGGTGGAGACGCGAGGCAGCCAGGTGTTGTAGAGAAAGCCGGTCGGATCGTCGATCAACGCATCGTATTCGTCCGGCTTCATGAACGCCTCTTCTTCCGGAGGCTCGATGTAGTTGAAGCCGACCGTGTGGGGGATGCCTATGCCGGGGATGCCGTAGTAGCGCAATCCGGCAGCCTGGGCGAGACCTGTCCATACATAGACCATGTTTGGAACAACGGCGTCCCAGTCGAAATCCTTCGCGCACTTCACGGCAGCCTCGAAGGCCATGTTGTAATCATGCGCCACATCCTGGCAGGTGTACCCGGCGTATTTAGCCGTGAACTCGGCAACGAACGGACGAATCGGAATCATATCCGGCTTCTCGTTCCGCATTGCCGTAACGTAGCGCTTCATCCGTTCGGCGTACAATTGTTCCATATTCTTGTCCTGAGCTATGTCGTAGGATTTGGCCATCTTACTCTGCTCCTTTTATTCATCAAGTCCGAGTACCTGAACCTGCCCATCGGCTTCCATCAGCCGGCATTTGATTGCTCCTTTGCTTTCCAGACCGTCCGCTTTCAACGTGATGCGGTCGGAAGTTGGAAGAAGTGCCGAGAGCTCTCCGTCGGACAGTTTGGCCTTCAACAAATAACCTCCCTTAATCCGTTCCAGACTTGACTCATCAGGCACCCTGTCCTTGAGACGATGCGGACGATAGAGTGTTACGAACTCCATCTTTCTTTTTTTGCCTTCTGTTTTCGCCGTCAAATGCCACTCCCGCAGCTTGATACTTGGTATAGGATTGGGGTCGTACTGGTCGGTCTGGCTGAAAGTCAAACCCGATGGTGTTAGAAAATCAATATCACAAACCACGTCTTCGCTTCGAACGCGGATGTCGTGCTGGCCATCCACGTCTATCTTATTGATAGCGTGCAGCCAGTATTCATACGTCGCCGGTTCCCCGGCCTCCAAACGGTCATAGACAACAACTAATTCCGGCTTCACAAAAATAATGCTCCGCGTGAAACGCTCCAGCGCAGGCTCGTAGGCCTGTCCTGCCTCGCCGACAACGATGTCCATTGAAGCCGTAGTTTTGAAGGCGACGATTTTGCCCTGGGCTTTGGCGCTGCGCTTGCCCTGGCCGTTCCCGTTGACCGTAATATTATTGACTGAGCGTGTGCTCCACATCCAGTCGCGATGATGCGGCCCCCCGTAGTTATAATAGTGGCCGGTACGAATCAGCAGTCGCTGACCATACGCCCAGAGAACAAACGAATTATTGCCTGCATTGCCATGCGACTGCGTCCCCATTAGGCTCGATTTGAAAATGACCTGCACGTCTTCTCCGGCGTCCTTCAACGTCGTATTCAGATATGCCTGACCGGTCCCGCTGAAAAGCTTGGACACAGGCAGCCCATCGGGCGGCTTGGAATCCACCTCCGGCAGGGCACCGCGGATAAATCCAATGTATCCTGATGTCACGGCGGGGCCGCCCATTTGCTCAGCGTACCACTGCCAGTGTCCGTTGCCGGCCTGCGCCGCAAGCTGGCTCAGCAGCGGCACGAGGCTTGAAGCCCTTCTGCGATTGGCCCCATCGCCAAATCCCCCGCTGACCTTGCCGGGCGGCATCAGATACATTGCGTAATAGCCGGCCCTGGAAAAGTACGGCTTGTCATAGGCGTTGATGCCCATGGCCTCCCGCATCACATCAGCCCACCAGGTAAAACGACCGATGTAGCTGGACCAGTAGCTGACCCCCTCGTGCCAGCCCCCGTCATCGTCGCACCAGGCCGGATACACATTGAAAAAGACATTGGCTGCAAACCATACCCAGTCCTCGGCCCCTTCGACCTCACCTAAAAAGGCGATACCAACCTCACCGAGAAAGTGCCAGGCCCGGTTGGCGTGGCTGCCGTAAGGCCGCCACAGATGCCGCGGACACAGATGCTGATACATCTCTTCGCCGCGCACCTTCATCACCTCTCGGCAGATTTTCTTTTCCTGCTCGCTCAGCAGGTCGTTGACAAACGTATATGTGCGCGAAAAGTAATAATTGTAAGGCATACCCGCCTCATCGTTATAGCGATAGCCGGTACTGCCTTTGGGATCCCACTTGGCACATTCTAACAGAATGCGTTTGGCCTCAAGGCCGTACTTTTCCACCGTAAGGTGTCCTGCGGACTGCCCGCCGAGCAGCCGGGTAAAAGCCAGAGTCGCCGCGCCGTTCAAGGCCCGGATTGTATATGTCCGGTTGCCCCACCAAATCTCTCGCCAGGCCTCACTGCCGCTCTCCATATCTTTAGGATACTTCGGCGGCTCCTCGGTCGAAGGCGGTCTGGCTAAAAGTCTCTCGCATTCACTGACAAGTTTGTTATACTCCTCCTTCATTTTGCCCCGTGCCAGCTCCCGCAGCCGCCCGAGGTTCTCCGGACGCATAAAAAGCCGCGGATGGCTTTTCGGTATCCGCCCAATCAAATCCCTGCGAGCCGGCAGCGGCATAGCTGCCGCGTTACCGGCAATAGTAAACTTTCTTGGTTGGCTCCAGTTGGTATAACGGCCGTTCTTGTCTTTTCCGCGATAGCGCCACGTATAGGTCCCCGGCTTAAAAACACGGGGCGGACAGTGCACGTTGAACTTCAGATTCTTCACGCGGTATTCCACCTTTTTGAATCTCGCATCACGGGCGCACTCGATCTCCCACGTCGTCTCTTTTTGTGGACGCCAGCTAAAACTCGGCGGATTGACCTGGGACACCGCACCGGCGGCAGGGCGATAACCCCATTCGCCAGGCTCGGCAGGGCGTTCATCTAATTTAAGTTCCTGTCCCGCTGCAAGGCCTGGCACAATCAATAACAACACAAGGATAGCAACAGTGAAATACAGCTTATGCAGGACTCTTTCGATGTGAAACATTTTGTCGGCCATAATTATTCCTCCTATAAAAGTGAGCCAATTAATTCGTTGATATTTGCTATTTCTTTACGAACACTATATTTTTTTATGCCTTCGATAATTTTCGCCGCGCATCCCGGCTCAATGAAATTCGCCGTACCGATACCCACCGCCGACGCCCCCGCAATGATAAATTCGATGGCATCCGAAGCAGTCCTGATTCCCCCCACGCCCAGAACCGGTATCCCGCGGCTTTTCGCAACTTCATTATAGACCTTATTGACCAGATGAACCGCTATGGGCTTTATTGCCGGCCCCGACAATCCACCTGTCCTGTTGGCCAAAACCGGCTTGCAGGTTTCAATATCGATAACCATAGCCGTGAAGGTATTCACCAGACTAAGTGCATCGGCTCCCGCTTCAACTGCTGCCCGGGCAATTACGCTGATATCCGTAACGGTGGGGGACAGCTTGACCATCAGGACCTTCTGGCCGACAGCTTCTTTAACCGCCGAAGTAATCTCCGTTACCTGCTCAGGGTCTCTGCCGAAACTTATACCACCTTTTTTGACGTTGGGACAGCTAATATTCAATTCGAACCCGGCTATCGCCTTTTCAGAGGACAGCCGCTGCGCCACAGCCACGTATTCATCAATGGTCTGGCCGGCTACATTAACAAAAACTGCAGCACTCATCTTATCGAGAATAGGCAGTTTTTCTTCGATGAATTTATCTAATCCGATATTGGCCAATCCAATTGCATTAAGCATCCCCGAATCGGTCTCAACAATCCTCGGCGTCGCATTGCCCTCTCTCGGTTTGAGTGTAATACTTTTAGTAATAAATCCGCCAAGACAATTGACATCCATAAAATCAGACAGCTCATCGGCATATCCGCACGTCCCCGAAGCCGTAAATACCGGATTAGCCAGCCGAATCCCCGCAAAATCAACCGAAATATCAACGCTCTGATTCATAAAAACCTTCTTTTTTCATTGCGAGCATCGCGAAGCGATGCGCGGCAATCTAATCTGTAGCCCGACAATTTTCTTTATCTGTACTGTAGGGTGGGGCTTGCCCCACCGTTCCCCTGTCATTCCTGCGCAAGCAGGAATCCATACCTATTTAGCCCCGCGTTTTACGCGGGGTTTTCAGCAGCTTTTCAATAGCAAACCTGACTACCTCTTTATGGTCGAATGCCATATCTTTCGGCAGTTCTTCTATATCGAACCACTGTGCCTGGGCGGCATCGTCGCCGGCCTTTACCGTGGTTTGATCTTCTTTTGCAATACCCATAAATACAATTGTAATCATTCTGCCCCTTGGGTCTCGGCCCACTGTGCCGAAGGTACGCATCTGTTCTAATTGCACTGTTGCCAGCCCAGTCTCTTCGGCCAGTTCTCTGACGATGGCGTCCTTCAGCTCCTCATCCATATTAACAAATCCGCCCGGCAGCGCCCACTTGCCCTTAAACGGCTCATGTCCGCGATTGATAAGCAGCACTTTGGCCTTATCACCGGAAAAAGTAAAGACCGCAGCATCAACAGTAACCATCGGCCTGGGCCAATCATAAACATATTTCCCTTTTTTAGCCATAGGGCAAATCTTAAATTGTTGAAAAAATGCAAAGATTGTCATTCTGTCCGAAGGACTCCTTACGGAGAACGAAGCGTAGCGAAGTGAAGAATCTCTTTGGGTCGAAGAATTAGAGATTCTTCGCCCGCCTACGGCGAACTCAGAATGACAAATAGACTTTTCTACAAAGTAATTTGAAATCATATTAGGGTTTGTGTCGGGATATGTCTAACGAAAAAATGGCGGCAACCACTTTATCAAACAGAGCCTGCTACTCTGCGAAGTAGCTCGCTTCGTCCTTCGTAGTAATACTACGGAGAAGGGCTACGTAGCACGAGCCGACCGTAAGGGAGGATTAACTGCCTCTTTTTTCAATAATCCTTGAACCTTCTCATCCACTCCGGCCAGTCGGACGGCTGGACACCGCCGGCTGTGGTCCAAGAGTTGTTTATGTCAAAGCTTCGATGCCACTTAAAAGTCCACAGTTGCTTAAGGCCGATCTTCCTGATGGAGAAATCCAGAAAAACGCCGTTTGCGTACTCACCGTGCCGGTTCATACAGAAACGCTTCATTTGTAAAGCGCTTACCAAATACGTTGATATATCACCGTCATATTCCGGAGGCGTGTCGAAATCGTATGGCTTGCTCTCAACAAACGCACAATCCAGAAGCATCGGTATATTACCCGCACCTTCGACATAAGCATTCCGCCAGTTATCTTTGGTTGCCTCCCGGCCATGTATAAACTCCACCTCCGGCAGTGGATTGCAAAGCCAGTTATTCATCCCATAGCTGCCGGATTGATCGCCTGTCTGCCGCATAGGTCCCCAGGCTGCAAACGGGTCCCTTGCTCCCTCTTCCCTGAGTTTTGTAGCCGTTGGGCAGAAACGCATTTCTTTCTCGTCGCTATAGTAAGGCCGAAGCGGCCCTACCCAGGCATATTGCTCCCATCCGCCCCTGTTAAAATCCCCGCTCCAGAAATACCCGTCATTTTGACCCGAGTACATCTCAAAGACAACTGCCCACTGATGCAGATTGGACTGACAAGCAACCGCCTTTGCCTGCTTCTTCACCCGCTGCAGAGCCGACATCAATATCGCCATCAACAACGCAATAATGGCAATGACTACCAAAAGCTCTATTAAAGTGAATGCTTTTCCTTTGCGCATCATGTTTGCCCTTCTCTTTCAAAGAGAGACAATGAGTTTCTCTGGTATGCTATTCTTTTATAATTATAACACTCTCGCTCACAGTAATGCAAGCCCCTGGCGGCAAATTTTTCTACTCGGTACCAACCAGAACAAAACCAATTGCCTCAAACCACCCCATCGCTTACAATAATCCGTGATGATTTGTATTCTGTAAAGCGTGAAATGAAATATGACACACGACATACGACATACGCAATCCTGCCCTGAGCTTATACGAAACATCCTGATAATAAAGCCCAGCTCACTGGGTGACATAGTCCTGGCTTTGCCGGCCCTGACGGCCTTGCGCAAAAGTTTTCCCGATGCGAAAATTAGCTGGCTCATCCGGCCCGAGTTTGCAGCCCTTCTCGAAAATCATCCTCACCTGAATGAAATAATTCCTTTTGACCGTAAATTTCTCGGTAAGGTATGGTTCCATCCCGGTGCACTGGCTTCTCTTGTTTCGCTTATTCGGCAACTCCGCCGTGCCAAATTTGACGCTGTAATCGACTTCCAGGGCCTTTTCAGGACCGCCTCTTTGGCCTGGCTTTCAGGCTGTAAAAAACGTTTCGGAATGGCAAACGCCAGAGAATTCGCCAACCACTTTTACACCCACAAAGTCACCCAAACGCAGGATTGTATTCACATGGTTGACTACTACTTAAAGATAATCCAAGCTGCCGGTGCCTCCGACCTCAGCGTACAGTTTGTACTGCCGCACCACCCCGAGGCCACCGAGGCAGTCGGCAGGTTACTGGCAAGTCACGGCATTGCCCAGGACAATTATGTGGTTCTTGTTCCCGGCTCCGCCCACAAAGATAAACGCTGGCCTATCGAACGCTTTGCCGAGTTGGCCGAGAAGATTTCTTCACAGTATGGCCTGTCGCTAATTGCCGTCGGCACCGAATCTGAAGCCGGTCTTATTCAGAAATTACAAAACCTTTCTAAGGTTACAATAGAAAACTTTGCCGGACGGACCTCTCTGAGCGAGCTAATCTGTTTACTGAAAAGAAGCCGGCTGGTGGTAAGCAATGACACCGGCCCGGGCCATATCGCCGCGGCCCTAAGCACACCATTGGTTTTAATGTTCAGCTGGTCAAACCCAGCCAGGATAGCTCCGTATGAAAGAAGCGAATGTCTCGTAGCCCGCGAACCATACACCAGGGGCCTCAAAATAAAAAGCCGTGACCCAAAGCACAACGTCGATACCATAACCCTCGACGAGGTCTATCAAAAGGTCCGCGAGCAATTAAAAACAAAAATGTAGGGGCGGCCCAATGTGACCGCCCAATCCGGTAGAAGGATTGTTTAGCCGTCGTCGGAACGACGACACCAAAGTGTCATTCCGTACTTGATACGGAATCCAAATTTATTTAGCCTTGGGTTTCGCCCAGGGTTTTTATATTTAGCCCCGTCCTCTGGGCGGGGGTGCAAACGCGAGGAATCCATTTTTTCCCATCCTGCTCCTGCAATTCTTAATCCCTGTCCCAAACCTCGTACTTTTAAATATGCTCGTAGTCCTTTTGATTAATCAAAAAGACTAGTACTCTGTCGCATATAATTTGAGGAGTTGTCATTGCGAGGCCCGAAGGGCCGTGGCAATCTCTTGCTTTCTAACAATAGAGATTGCTTCGCTTCGCTCGCAATGACATCCATCAATCGAGCTGCGACAGAGCACTAGATACTTTTTATTTCCTCCTATCCGGCTCCACCAAAGAAAAACCAAAAGTCCGCGTCAGTCCGTGTCCTAAAGAGTCTGTGTCAGTCCGTGTCCCAAAGAGTCCGTGTCAGTCAGTGTACGACCTCAACGCATCGTTTACACAAATCAGGATACTCACTGTCGGCGCCGACTCTCGGCCAATAGTTCCAGCACCGCTGGCATTTATTGTAATTGCTTTTTTCTGCCACGACTGTAGTTTCACCTACTGCCTTTTGTAGTTTTACCTCGCTGACGATACAAAGTGCCGCAAACTGCTCAAGGCCGAATTCATTCAGAACCCCGGCATCTTCCTCATCACAGCAGATAGTTACGCACGCCTGCTGATTGCTTGCAATCTTTTTCTCCTGCCTCAAGCCTTCAAGGACCCGCAAAACCTCATCGCGCAACCCCATCAGCTTTTGCCACCGCGGCTCAGCACTCCGAAAGTCAATTGAATCATCAACCTTCGGCATCAAAGCCAAATGCACACTTTCAACTCTCGTCCCTCGTCCCTCGTCTCTTGTCCCTCGTCCTTCGTCCCTCATTCGAGTCTTCGACTCCATCTCCGTCCATGCCTCTTCCATTGTATGCACTAATATCGGCGTCAGCATCCGAATCAGGCAATCTAATATCCTGTGCATCGCGGTCTGGGCACTTCGCCGCGACAAGCTGTCCGCCGCATCGCAGTACATCCTGTCCTTGAGCACATCCATATAGATACTGCTCATCTCAACGGTGCAGAAGTTATAAAGAAGCGAAAAAACCCTGTGAAAGACAAAGTTATCGTATGCCCCGGTAACACCGGCAATCAGCTTCTGCAATTGCTGCATCGCCCACTTATCTATCTCGAACATCTCATCATAAGCAGCACTGTTAACATTCGGGTCGAAATCGCTGGTATTGCCAAGCAGGTATCTGAGTGTATTCCTGATTTTCCTGTAGGCATCCTGCGTACGTCCAATTATCTCATCGTTGCACCTTACATCTTCCTGATAATTTACGCTTGAGACCCACAGCCGCAGGATATCCGAACCGTACTTTGCCACCTCTTCCTGTGCATTAACATAGTTACCTAACGATTTCGACTGCTTCATTCCCTTCTCGTCAACAGTAAAGCCGTGCGTAAGAACACTCTTGAACGGCGCTTTGCCCGTTGCCCCAAGCCCCGGCAAAAGTGACAGTTGAAACCATCCCCGATGCTGGTCCGAGCCTTCAATATACAAATCCACCGGCACAGACCAGCCCGCCTCTTTTACACAGACGCTGTACCAGCTACATCCCGATTCAAACCATACATCGAAAATATTCTCTTCCTTCCGCAGCTCATCGAGGACAAAACCTTCCGGCAGCTCAAAATCCTCACCTAAAATCTCAGCGGGCGAATCAGTAAACCAACTGTTCGACCCACGCTCCGCAATATGCTCAGCCACAGCCAACACCGATTCTTTTGTCATCAAAGGATGTCCTTCGGAGTTGAGGAACACGGGAATGGAAAGGCCCCAGCTTCTCTGTCTGCTGATGCACCAGTCCGGCCGCGATTCAAGCATACCTTCGATGCGCTTCTGGCCCCAGGCTGGTATCCATCTTACATTTTTAACGCTATCCAGCGCCAAATCACGCAAGCTCTTACCCACATCAGGCAGCTCTTTATCGACACTGATGAACCATTGTTCCGTTGCCCTGAAAATAACCGGCCCTTTGCTGCGCCAGCAATGCGGATAACTGTGCACAATCTCGCCCTCGGCAAACAGCAATCCATTTTCCCGCAAATGGTTGTTGACGACAGTATCAGCTTCAAGAACATTTTGTCCCCGCAGCCAGTCCGGCACCGTATCATCATATCGCCCATCGTCCATCACCGGCGAATAGACCGCTAAGTCATACTCTTGCCCCGACATATAATCCTCAATTCCATGTCCCGGCGCAGTATGGACAATTCCTGTCCCATCTTTGATGGTAACATACTCAGCCGGTATGACCATAAAGGCGTCTTTGTCCGTCGGATTATTTTCCACAAACG
>JBDRTM010000454.1:0-2128 GCA_043824065.1 Planctomycetota bacterium
AAAAAGTTAGTGTAACATTCTATATGTACTGTCATTCCGACCGAAGGCACGGCTTTGTCGTGCCGAAGCGGAGGAATCTATTTCAATAGCTTCGCCGAAGGCGAATCAAAAAGTTAAACTTATTTATTGGAAACGGCACTAATATGGATTTCACAACAGAACTTTTCAAACCCTCGTACATCCGGATAGCAGGTTGCTATGTATCCCGCGGACGGCGGAGCAACGACCAAATGTAATAGACCGGGATACCCGCGATGATACTGCCGAGGCTGCATAAAGAAGGTTTTGGCCACTGCATAAACGCAAACACGACCATGAAGAGAGTTACAGCCATAAAAAACGCCGGAACAACAGGATATCCTGGTACGCGAAACGGTCTTTCCATCCCCGGCCTGCTCCATCGAAGGACGTAAACTGCGCCGATAAAGAGCAACGCAAAAAGCGACAATCCCACTGAGGCATACTTATACAAGTTTTGGAAGTCCGTCGCGAAAAGGATGATGATTGCGCACACGCTCTGTGCGAGCATCGCGTAAACAGGAATCCGCCCCTTCGAGCTGATATGTCCGGCTATGGCGGGGAACAATCCATCCTTTGCCATAGCGTAGTAGATCCGCGGGCCAGTGATAATGAAAGCGCTCACTGTAGCCAGAAACGTCAATCCGAGCACAACTGAGAATATGTTGGAAATCCTCGGCCCAAACAAATTTTCGACCGCGAGCTGGGGAACCCGTTCTGCATTGTCAAATCCCACGTCGGCCAGAGGTACTGCGTAGGCGAAAACGAGGTTAAGGGCCAGATACAAAACTATGACGAGCCCGGCGCCCAGCAGCAGCGACCTTGGGAGAATTCTGGATGGGTCCTTAACCTCGCCGGCCAGATAGCTGGCGGCGTTCCAGCCGCTGTAAGCGAACATGACGTAGAAGAACTGCGAAGCCGCGGTCCCAAGCTTGACGTTTCCTATCGATTGGCCTTGCGCAATGTGTGCCAACCGCCCACCCCCACACAGAAATGCCATCACTGCCAGGGCCACAAACAGGCCCAACTTTAGAATCGTAGTGAGGTTCTGTGTCCAGACAGACTGGCGTTGACCAATGAGATTGGGCAGTGTGACCGCGACGATAATGATCGCAGCGGTGACTTTGACAAAGTGTCCCGTTTTATCATCAGCTAATCCGAACGGCGTCAAAAGGTATAAGGCCGCAATATAGCCGGCCACAGCCAGCGGCGCCGAAAATCCGACAAAAAACGACGTCCAACCGGAGAGAAAGGCAGGCATCGGGCCGTATGCTTCGCGAAGGTAAACGTACTCCCCGCCTGCACGGGGCAGAGCGGCTGCTAACTCCGCCACGCAAAGAGCTCCGCACATAGCGAGCAATCCACCAAGGATCCAAAGCCCAAATATAACGGGGTAGTTCTTGAGTGAGACCATCATGTACCCGGGCGAGACCAGAATTCCCGTCCCAACCATGCTGGCGATTACTACGTAGGTTGAAGTTGAAAGACCAAATCCTCGTTGCGGTTCTTCCTCGGGCACTTTACCCATAGCTGATTTCGCCAAGTTTGGCATCTCCCTATAAAGGACCAGTATCTTCTATTTATGCCTTCATCGAGCTGGCTAACATCTGATCCCATATCTGCCGCTGCTCAATTAGTGCCAGGACGCGGTCCGGGACCTTATCGCTTATTTCCAGCATCTGCCAGCCGCTCCAGCCCATCTTTACCAGCAGGTCCATTTGAAGCTGATACGGAAATCCCGTGTCCTTGAGAGTGTGCAGATGCAGCGTATCGCCCAGCAAATCCTTGACTAAGTTGAAATTGTGCTCGAACCCGTTGCCCCCGGTGTCCCTCTTATCGGAGTTGAGTTTCACTCGGACGCTCGGCTGGTCAACCCGGTCCATAATTGCCCTGATAGCCGGCAAATCGCCTGCATTACCGTGCGCTTCGAGGCGAACCTGCTGGCCATAGTCGGCGGCAAAAGCGCCCACGATGTTCAGTGCACCGCCGATTTGCTCGATGGTCTTTTCTCGCGGGACGCCATCGTGAAAGCTGTTCGGGAATACTCTCACACCGCTGCCGCCTATATCACGGCTGAGTTTTATGTAGGACTTGGTATTTTCAATTGCCG
>JBDRTM010000455.1:0-2730 GCA_043824065.1 Planctomycetota bacterium
GGTTCGCTGTGTCGTTCCTCGAAAACGCATCGAGATAAGGGCCGGCGAGGTGAGCAAGGGACAGGTGGTAAAAGATCCTCGCATTATGAGCGAAGCTGCGATGTTGGTCGAGACGCTCGGCGCAGGGCCGGGCGTTATAACTTTGCAGTTGTTTCTAACAGACGATGACAGGGTCAAATTCATCGAGATAAATCCCCGTTTCGGCGGCGGCGCACCGCTCTCAATCAAGGCCGGCGCAAACTTCCCAAAATGGATATTGCAGGAACTATCAGGCAAAAAGACAAATATCCGTTTCGATAGCTTCGAAGATGATTTAATTATGCTCCGCTACGACAGCGAAGTCTGGCTGAAAAATCCTTAATCGACACAGAGACTTCTTAATCGACTATTTTCCACACAATTCCCTTACTCTTATGCCCGGCTACAGGCGAGACGGCATAAACATCCCCTTCCGACAGCCACTGCTCTATGGATTTTTCACTCAATACTGGCACACCTTCACTGCCTGCGTATTCGGATATGATTTTGATATCTGCCCTCTTTCCCTTAACTTCCTGCATATACAGCAGTGGATAAACCATCGTATTGTCGGCATAGACGACAGCGTCCGGCCCAAGCTTGTCAAATACTTCATCGGCGAACTCTTCCGCTCCGCTGTAACCTGCCTTCCAAGGCTGCAAGAACCATACATAATCATTGCGGCGGGGGACATCCGCCCTGGTGGAAAGATTAAACTTCTGTTTCTGGGCTATGGTTGGAGCAACAATATAAGTTGGGATTGGCAGCAAAGCAAAAATAAAAAATACCAAACACAGAATTTTGCGATTGTACTGAGCAATAAGCAAATTAACTCCAACGCCAATCAGGACCGAAGCCAAGCAATAAAAGGGTATGAAAAACGCATATCTGTCCGGCACCGTATAGCGAAAAGCAAATACAAAGAAAAGTATCAACAACACTGGAAGAACCTTCGCGAAGCCATAAACTCTTTGCACTTTTTTCAGCCCATACAGACCCACAAAGAACAATATGATATTGGGCGTGGGAAAATTGTACGCAAAAAATATCAGGTTCTCTTTAATAAGCTTGGCCGAGAGACTTACGTTAAGAACATTTGTCTGCCAGGTTTTACCAAAAAGCGCTGAGGCCACGGCAACTGTAAAACTGCCGGTTTGAATGATATTTTTGACGATAAGGTATCCGTATGGTGCTGCACCGATAAGCCACAGCAGAACAATAATCCCAAAGTGTCTTAGCCTGATTTCCCTTCGAGCCAGCAGAGCTATGCAAAACACCAGGTAGCAAACAAAAGCAATAACAGCAAACATATGATTGGCGATTGCCAGGCCGTTGAAAAGCCCTAACAGATATAGAAACATCACCCGCCTTGTTTTAACGTATTGCAGGAGCATCAATAATTCAGTCAATAACAGTGCCGTATAGAGAGTATATGTCTCTGCGATAACAGCGTGCCGCCAAAAGGTATGCGATAAGGCCAACGTAGCCGCAGCAATCACAGCAGGCAAATTCCTGCCCAGCCATATTCGAAGGAGCAAAAACAGATTCGCAATGGTAAACGCCGCCGCAACAGCGGAAATCAAGTTTATCCTGTATGCGAATTCGCCCAGCCGAATTTGTTTTACCCCGATACCGATAATATGATAAAGCGGGTGTGAAAGTGCCAGACCAAGATTGCCCTCAATATCGTTGTGCCGGATTCGGTATTGATACATTCCGCTGTCCTGCCAGAGCGCCCCCGGCGCACAAGTGGCCACATAAAGCCCAGCCGCTATTAAAAGGACAGCAAGATAACTTGCTTTGAGATTGCTACCAACTTTGAGCATTTACTATCTTCGGTTGACTAATTCCTATGCTCTGTTGAAAACGTATAAAACTTGTCATTCTGAACGAAGCGCAGCGAAGTGAAGAATCTCTTTCTTGTCAAAAATCAAGGGATCTTCTCTCACCTGCGACGAACTAAGGATAGCATCTTCGAGCCTTTCAACAGAGCATATTTCCCATTGTTAGATGTTCTTAATTTCTTTTCCAATATCGCAGATCCGCCGTCTTTTGGCGGAATCAATAATAAATTGATTAAAGCGTTACTGTTAAATATCCTGTCTCCCCGGCGAAACGCATCGCTCCCTCATAGACGGCCGGAACAAGCAGAGTATCACCGGCCTTGAATTCAACAGAACTTCCCTCGGTTCCCAGAATTGTCCCAAAGCCGGAAATTATAATCATTGTTTTCATTTGGCCCGGCGAAAGAAGCAACTCGCAATCTTTTCCCTGGTGGCCTTTGTCTATCCTGAAGTATTCACAATCTACCAGCCGCCCCATTGTTGTTACTGAAAGATTGTCAGCAGACGCATCGAAGTGGATGCTTTCTAAAGCTTCTTCGATGTGTAATTCTCTTGCCTTCCCGGCCTCGTCAACCCTATTCCAGTCGAAAACTCGATATGTCGTATCCGAGGGCATCTGAATCTCAGCTATCAGCAGGCCCGGACCAATCGCATGTGCGGTACCAGCCGGAAGAAAATGACACTCGCCAGCTTTGACCGACACCTTCGCTAACATCTCGGCAACATTGCCTTCTTCTATTGCCTCGGCGAATTGCTCTTTTGTTACGCCTTCTTTTAGCCCTTTATAAATTACCGCACCAGGCTCAGCCGATATGATATACCAGCACTCGGTTTTAGGCTCCCCCTTGCCCATTCGCCGGCACGTTTC
>JBDRTM010000456.1:0-6352 GCA_043824065.1 Planctomycetota bacterium
CCGTTTCTGGGACACCGTCGATATGACATAATCCACTGCCATTTCGGACCAAATGGACTCCGCGGTGTAAGGTTGCGTGAGCTTGGCGCCATTAAGGGGAAAATAATTGCGACATTTCACGGTTATGACGTTAATATTCTGCCCAGACTATACGGAAATAGTTACTATGAAAAGCTCTTCCAGGAAGTTGACCTCTGTACCATAAATTCTGATTTCATAGGGCAGCGGATTAAGTCTCTCGGGGCGGATGCTGAAAAATTAGTAAAGTTGCCTGTCGGTGTAAAAACTCGCAAACTCGCCTTTACAAAGCGACAGCCGGAGTCCGATGGTGAAATAGTTATATTGTCGGTAGGACGATTGGTTGAAGTCAAAGGAATTGAGTATTCGATAAGGGCCATATCTCAGATTGTGCCAAAGTTTCCCAATATTCAGTATCAGATAGTTGGTGACGGTCCTTTGCGCGAACAATTAAGAGACCTATCCGAGCAGTTAGGCATTTCTGAGCACGTGAAGTTGCTTGGTGCGCGAACAACAGAACAGGTTGCCAACCTTTACAACAACGCACACATTTTTATCCTAAGCGGGATTGTGGGTCAAGACGGAGCAGAAGAAGGTCAGGGGCTCGTCTTGCTGGAAGCCCAGGCAGCGGAGCTGCCGGTGATTGCCTCCCGTGTCGGCGGTATCCCTGAAAGTGTAGTAGATGGGAAATCTGGATTTCTCGTTCCTGAGAGAGATGTTGATGCCTTGTCTGAAAAGCTCATCTATTTAATTGAACACCCCGAAATATGGCCTGAGATGGGTCGGGCCGGACGTGCTTATGTCGAAGCCAATTACGATATTAACAAATTAAATGACCGACTTGTTGAGATTTATCAAGAATTGTTAGCAAACGAAAGACGAGCGTAAATGGGTGAAAATAGACCTGCTGTGAGCGTCATTATTCCAACCTACAACCGTGCGGAGTTAGTTGGCCGGGCGATTCAAAGCGTGCTCGACCAGACTTACCAGGATTTTGAGATCATAATCGTGTCGGATGGTTCAACGGATAACACTAACGAAGTCGTGAATGGGTATAAGGATACAAGGATAGTATATCTTCGACATAACAAAAACAGGGGAGGGTCTGCTGCGAGAAACACAGGGATCAATACTGCCAAAGGTCAATACATCGGGCTTTTGGATTCGGATGATGAGTGGCTACCCCAGAAGTTAGAAAAACAGGTTGATAAATTACAAGTGGTACCAAATAAGGTTGGAGTAGTCTACAGTGGATTTTATTATGTTTCGGAAAAGACTGGACAAAATTTGTCCAAGGTTATTCCAACTTTGAGAGGTAATGTTTATGATAATCTTCTCCAAGGTTGTATTCTGGGTGGGCCCACACCCCTGGTAAGAAAGCTATGTTTTGAAAAAGCCGGTTTTTTTGAGGAAGCACTGCCAAGTTGTCAGGACTGGGATATGTGGATACGTCTTTCGAAATATTATGAATTTGATTTTGTGCCTGATTTCTTAGCAAAACATTATGTCCATGGAGATCAGATATCAGCAGATTTAAGGGCCAAGATCAAAGCTAGAGAGTGGATAGTAAAAAAGTACCAAACAGACCTTTTGAAAAAACCTTCGATTCTAAGCAGGCATCTGAAACGACTCGGGGTGCTCTATTGCCTTGATTGCAATTCACCTGTTGGGCGGAATTATTTCCTGCAATCTCTCAAACATAATCCGCGGCAAAGAGGTAGTTATATCCATTTTGTGCTTTCACTTTTGGCACCTGGAGTACACAGGAATATATTAAGGAGACGTAACGTTATAAATATAGATGGAGTCAAATTTTATTATTAGAGACGAATGACATGCCAACAGACTTTTCAAAGAACTATCCGAATAAGAATTAGAGATATTGGCTCTATTGTTAAATTATTGCTGTTATCTTGACCATGAGTAAGCGTATAAGTGTAGTAATTCGAACGTTTAACGAAGCCAAGTTTATTGGCAGGCTTATTGAAAACTTTCGTGCGCAAAAAAATGCCGGTACCAGCACAGAAATAATTGTGGTTGACAGTGGCTCGACCGATGGTACGGTTGATATTGTTAAAAACTTGAACGTCAAACTCATTGAGATAGCAAAATCGGAATTTAACTATTCATATTCGCTCAATCTTGGAATCAAACGAACCAAAAGCGATTTGATTGTTATTTTATCTGCGCACGCAATACCATCTCAGAATGACTGGCTACAGAAGATGATTTCTCATTTTGAAAATAGCAGAGTTGCCGGTGTATATTCCAGACAGATTCCCTGGCCGGACGCCGATCTGCATGAAACTCTGAGAATTGAAAGGATGTTTGGTGAAAATCCAAGAAGTTTCAGTAAAAAAACTCCCAATGCCGATATGCACTTTAGTAACGCAGCTTCCTGTATAAGGCGTTGTGTTTGGGAAAAACATCCATTTGTTATTATGCCAGCCGCCGAAGACCAAGAGTGGGCGCACTTGGTTATAGAGAATGGGTACATCATTATTTATGAACCCGAAGCAGCGGTCTACCATTCACATAACGAATCGTGCCGAAAAGCTGCTCAAAGACTGATACAACTGGAAAAATCGGCAGACATCAGGCTCTCACGAAAGAGAAATCTGGTCTTAACGATAAAACAATCCATAGGTTGGTTTATCAGGAGTATTAAACAAATATTATCGCCAACTTATGGCAATGTCAGAAGAGTCAGATTAGCAAGCCAATGCATAGCTCGTTCTTTTTGGTACATAGTGGATTTCAAGCAGAAAGCGAAATAATTCCGCTCCAAAGCATATCATTCAATTAATGTCTATCTTGCGTATATGATTAATCAAGCAACAATACTGATAACTGTATTACTTGCAGTTCAATTATTCGTTGTTCCCAGGAAGTATTTTCTGCTGCCATTTATTTTGGCTGCCTGTTTTGTCCCGGCTGACCAGAGAGTAATCATCTTTGATTTAGATTTTACGCCCCTGCGGATGCTCGTTCTGGTAGGATTTTTCCGAACTATTTTGTGGGGAGAACGGTTGACATTCAAATGGAACGGTTTTGATAAGTTAGTATTGGCATGGGCGATTTGTGGAGCGGTCATATACCTAATACAGTGGGCAGATATGAGGGCATTGATTTACAAGTGCGGGGTGCTGTTTGATGTCATAGGTTTGTACTGGCTTTTTCGAATAAATATAAATTCCTGGGACGATATAAAGTCAGTATCTAAGATTTTCGCTATTTGCTCTCTGGTATTGGCAGTTTTCGTAGGGCTGGAGTGGGCAACAGGAACGAATCCTTTTGCAATTCTGGGTAGGGTAGGAACTGCCGTTCGGGAAGGCCGCTATAGATGTCAGGCATCATTTCCGCATTCCATTATGTTGGGACTGTTTTGGGCCACATTGGTTCCGTTGTTTATAGGTTTTGCACGACAGGACAAATCTAAATTGTTGCTCTGGTCGGCAGTGGGGGCGAGTATTTTTATTGTTGCAGCTACGGCATCGAGTACGCCGGTCTTAACATTGCTGATAGTGCTGATTATGCTATGCGGTTACAGGCTGCGAGAATATGCGGCTTGTGCCGGGTGGGGTCTTTTTGCCTCGCTGATTGCCCTTCATATTGTTATGCAAGCGCCCGTTTGGCACTTGATCTCCAGGATAGGCGTTGTAGGAGGTTCGACAGGCTGGCACCGTTATATTCTCATTGATAAGGCAATTAGCCACTTTGGCGAGTGGATGTTTTTAGGCTGTCGCAGCACGGCACACTGGGGCCGGGGACTGACAGATATTACCAATCAATATATTCTTGAAGGAGTACGAGGCGGATTTGTAACTCTTGTTCTGTTCTTAGTAATGATATATATGGCCTTGAGGACCCTTTTACGTCTGTCTCTCCAAAACCAGGAACATAAGCAGCAGTTTCTAATCTGGTGTTTTCTCGTAATAATTTTGGGACACTGCGTGTCTTTTTTTGGTGTATCCTACTTCGGCCAAATAATGATGTGGTGGTATATGACACTGGCGGCGGTCAGCTTTCTTTACGAAGATAAGAAACGTAGCAGACGTATAGTAACATATCAAGCTGCTCTTCCAAGAAGGCAAAAGAACAAGATATGAATATTACTGAGGTTTCAGTCGTTGTAGTCAACTGGAATACACAGGATATTCTCCGCGACTGCCTTAGGTCGATATATGAGCAGGGTGGTGAAATAGACCTCGAAGTGATTGTCATAGACAACGCCTCAGCCGATGGCTCGGTAGAAATGGTCAAGAAAGACTTCCCGCAGGTAACACTCATTGAAAACTCGCAGAATCGCGGTTTCGCAGCAGCTAACAATCAGGGCATAGCTATTTCCAAAGGGCGATATGTGTTATTATTGAATTCTGACACTGTGGTTTTAGATAATGCTATAGCTAAAACTGTTGCATTTGCCGATAGTCATCCAGAGGCTGCGGTTGTGGGTTGTCGCGTCCTTAATCCCGACCGGACATTGCAGCCGACTTGCTTTATGTTCCCGTCTGTATTGAATATGCTGCTCTCAAGCACTTACTTATATAAACTCTTCCCGAAGAACAAATTCTTCGGACGCGAACGAATGACATGGTGGAACAGGAATGACATAAGGGAAGTTGATGTTGTAACCGGCTGTTTTATGCTCGTCAGACAGGATGCTATCAACAAAGTTGGTTCGATGGATGAACAGTTTTTTATGTATGGGGAAGAGACCGACTGGTGCTATCGCTTCAAGCAGGCCGGCTGGAAAATATTGTTTGCACCGTGTGCTGAGATTATTCATTTGGGTGGACAAAGTGCCAAAAAAAAAGCGGTGACTATGATAGTGCAGATTCGAAAAAGTATTTTGCAATTTATGAAGAAACATCATGGACCACTCGTCTATCGAACAGCGTGCTTGCTAATCATATTGTTCCTTGCCGTTCGTCTGCCAATATGGTCTGTCATAGCTCTTTTTCAGCGTGCTCAAAGCAGTGAAGCAGCCATCAAGAAACGGGCCTATTTTAGCGGCATTGCAAATATACTCTTTGGCCGGATTGATTCATAGAAATAACCGTGAGTATATTCACAAGATTATCTAAGATTAGTCGGATTCGCAAGCTCGAACTGTTTAATAAACTCATGAACCCGACAAAGGAAACGAGAATTCTCGATGTCGGTGCAGAAATAAGTCCGAACAGTGAATGCAACGTCCAGTTTATCGATTGCTATCCTTGGAAAAATAATGTTTCAGCCATTAATCTTTCATCTGAACATATATCACTTATTAAACAATATTATCCTGAAGTAGATGTGCGGGTCGGTGATGCTTGTAACTTGCCTTGGGAGGATAAACACTTTGACATTGTCTATAGTAACGCGGTAATAGAACACTTGGGGAACTTCGAACGACAGAAAAAAATGGCCACTGAAATAATGCGGGTTGGCAAAAGCTGGTTTGTAACAACACCCAATCGTTGGTATCCGTTCGAGTTTCATATGCGTTTGCCATTTGTTACGTGGTTGCCAAGAAACGGATACATTCGGTTTGGTCAGGTCATCAGCTACAATCACGTGAAAAGAAAATATATGACTGGGATAAGGCGTGATAGCCTCAGGCTGATGACAGATAAGGAATTAAAGCACTGTTTTCCACCAAGTCAAATAATCAAGCAAAGGGTAACATTTATGGCTGAGACACTGATCTGTGTCGGCGGACCCCTTTAACACAAGATTAGGTTCGTGAGAAATGCGAAAGATTGATTTTCTTTGCTTTAACGGCATTGCAAACATACTCTTCGGCCGGATTAATCCATAGAAAGGAGTTTTTTTTGTGAAAGAGTTATTGAAATCAATTGTGAAGAATGGAAGAGAGGTAAATAGGGCTACTGTATTTTCTTTGCTGGTGATTTTGCTGTTTTGTCAGTTCACTTACGCTGAACGGCAGATTAGTCAATTTGGAATCACATGGACATTCGACAGGGATTATACCGTTGGCCAATTTGCAAATGGCGATTACTGGGCTCTCGGACCTGTAACTGTAGTAGATATTACTAAATCAAGTAACATGTCTAAAAGAGATGGCTCCATGATTAATCCTATTCCCTCAACACAACATGGATATGATGGAAGAGTTGGAGGTTATAATCAAAATTTGGATGTATCTATGCTTCTTCCGAATTTAGTTGTAAATCCGAATGAATCTTTAATCTCAACAATAAGCAGAAATCCAACAGAAATTGAACGTAGCAAAAGAAGACCTGCTTTAGAGGTCGCATCTGTGTTGACAGTATTAGATAAGGCCCCACCAGAAGGAAGCTTTAGGCCACCTTATGCTGGAAGTGATAAG
>JBDRTM010000457.1:0-3366 GCA_043824065.1 Planctomycetota bacterium
CATAATGTCCTTGCCGATGAAGTGATAAAGCTCGTATTCGCTGCTGTTTGCTCCCGCAGAGCTGGTGCCCGGCCAGAGATTATCAAAATCGATGTTGTTTTTATCACAGTAGTTTTTGGCCGAAGCCATATATCCGATAGGCGCATCCAGCCAGACATAGAAGAATTTGTTTTCCTCTCCGGGTATTTTGAACCCGAAATATGGGCCATCGCGGGATATGTCCCAGTCCTTCAAGCCCACCTTGAACCACTCATCGAGTTTGTTTGCCACTGATTTTTGCGTATGTCCTGAGGCGATAAGGTCTTTGAGCTGTTGTTCGTAATCAGCGAGCTTGAAAAAATAGTGCTTGGATATTTGCAGAATCGGTTTTGCCCGGCAGGTTGAGCAGTATGGATTGATCAAATCAATGGGCTGATAAGTTGCGCTGCAAACTTCGCACGAATCGCCGTATTGGTCATCGGCTTTGCATCGTGGGCAGGTGCCGCGGACAAATCTGTCCGGCAGTGACATTTTGCAGTTTTCGCAGTAGGTCTGCTCCACCTCACGAGTAACGATTGAGCCGGCTTCGTTTAAGCGAGTGAAAATAAGCTCGCTGAAATATTTATTTTCAGGTGAGTGGGTCGAGTAATAATTGTCGAATTCGATGTAAAAACGGTCAAAATCTGCTTTGTGCTCTTTGTGCATTTGCTCGATCAACTGCTCAGGGCTTATACCGGCAGCACGGGCACTTATCATAATGGGCGTGCCGTGAGTGTCATCGGCGCAAAAGTAGAGACACTCGTTGCCGCACATCTTCTGGAAGCGCACCCAGATATCGGTCTGAAGATATTCCACCAAATGCCCTATATGTATCGGGCCGTTCGCATAAGGCAAAGCTGAGGTTACGACGATTTTGCGGGGCATATTTCTTCCTTGACGATTATTGCTCTTCAATGTCCTTATTGTCTTGCTTGTTGTTTTTTGGGGTATTGTCTTGTTCTTCTTTTGTTGTTTTAGAGGCAGAAATTATCTCAATCTCATCGACAGGGACAGCGACCTTTTCTCCACTTTCGTATTCGACCACAACAAGCTGTGTCAATATCTGGGTATCCACGACTTTGCCCTGGCCGTGTTTGGTCTTTACTTTGGCATTCTTTTTTGGCAGTCGTTTGTTAAGCTCGGTGTAAGTTTCGTCTTCATACCGCAGGCAGCACTTCAATCTGCCGCAATACCCGGAGATTTTGGCGGGGTCGAGAGTTGCCTTTTGCATCTTGGCCATTCGCATATTGACCGGCTTTAAGAGTTTAAGAAATCTTTGGCAGCAGCATTGCTGTCCGCAGCTCTCTACATCACCGAACAGTTTAGCTTCGTCGCGCGCGCCGATTTGACGCATTTCGATTCTTGTCTGGTATTCCTGGGCGACTCTTTTTACCAGCTCGCGAAAATCCACTCGTCCGTCTGACATAAAGTAAAAGATGATGCGCTCCCCGCCGAATACGTGCTCTACATCGATTATTTTCATGGGCAGGTCCATCTCTTTGACGAAATGCCGGCAGCATTCCATCTCCTCTTTTGCGATTTTCTGCAGATGCCGTTCTTCGCTTACATCGGCGGTGGTTGCGTAACGAATGAATTTGCCGGCCTTGCCGGGGGAGAAATCAATATCGCTGTCCTCGAAATATTCCAGTATTTGCTCTTCGCTTAATCTAAGCTGGCCGCCCTTGTAGGCGGTGAGCCGGCCCACGAGGTAACCTAATTCAAGACCTCTGTCGGTTTTTATCACGACGCGGGATTTGATTTTGGATATTTTGGTTTCGCGGTGCTCGAAGAAGCCGAGCGTATTCATCCGACCGTAGCTAACCAGCATGTACTTTTTATTTTTTGCCTGTCTCGGCCTTGTTTCTAAGGTTTTTGACATCCGGATTATCCTGATTAATACTATCGTTAAGCTGTGCCAACACTAAACCCTCATTTTATCAGACTCGGCGAGATTTAACAATAGCTTCTCGAAAATAAGCTTTTCATTGACGCTGGACTCGATCCAGTGCAGCAGCTTGTAGCAGCCGGAGATTTTTTCCGCTGAGAGCTCGGCATCGAAACGACCGGCCAACTTTTTTATCTGCTCTTTTTGGTCGAAATTGATGACCTCTTTCGCCGGTGATACATTCAGATTCATCGCATCGTACAGGGCTGATATGATGATTCGGACAAGGGTCTTTGCCGCTCTTCGATTGATGTCGGTTTTACTGGTGGCCTTGTCGAGGTTCGTCCAGACGCCGGCGATTTCTTTACTTTTTTCCAGCAGCTTTTGAGCCAGGCTCAGGGCATCGGCAATTTCATAGTCGGCCAAGGAGTTTACCAGCCCTTTTTTGGTTTTGTAAAGGTTTGCCTCGGCCAGCTCAAGTTCCGCCCACTGTTGAGCTGTCCCTAAACTCCCCTGAGCCAGACGTGCAAAGTATCGGGCCTTCTTTTCTTCGATGTCCACCTGTTGTAATTTTTCGATTATCCGCTCTTCGGCGATGGGGCCGAACCGGATTATCTGAGACCTCGATTTCGTAGTGGGCAGAAGTTTTTCCAGACGGGTGCACAGCAAAATAATGGAGCAGTATTCGGGCGGCTCTTCCAGGACTTTTAGCAGAGCATTCTGCGAGGCGGCATTTAGCCTTTCAGCCTCGCTGAGGACAAAGACCTTTCTTTGCGAAAGAGTCGGCCTGGTCGATACCTTTTCAATCAGAAACTCTCGAATGACATCTATCGGCAAATCCACGGGCGGGGGCTTGCCTTTGCCGTCTTTAGTGAATTCCCGCAATTCCTTATAGATGTGATTGAAGTCCGGATGTGAGCCGGCTTCGAAAAGTTGGCAGGCTCGGCACGAACCACAGCTATCTGCTCGATACTCGATGCTCGATACTCGATGCTCGATACTTGTCTCTCGTCTCTCGTCCCTGCTCTGATTTCTGTCTTCTGTCTTTGCCGTAAGGCATCCTGTGGACTGTCTTCTGTCCCCTATGGGGTTTTGGCAAAGAAGCAGCTTGGCCCATTCGCAGGCGGTTTTGAATTTGCCCACTCCTTCAGGGCCGGCAAAGATATACGCATGCGCCCATTTGCCCAAGGCAAAGGCCCTTTGTAAAATATCTATTGCTTTGTCCTGACAGAAAATTTCTCTGAATGACATATGAAATTGGCCACAGATTACACAGATTTCTCAGATATACTTTTTCATTTATAAAACCATACGTTTGACTTCAACAGATGGGCCAAAATTGATAATCAAGCCCACTTCGAGGCCCATGGCCTTTAAGTAGTTCAGTAGTTGTGCTTCAAAAACATTGGCATATTTGCCCGCAGCCTTGACTTCAACCACTACCTTGTTTTCAACTAAAAGGT
>JBDRTM010000458.1:0-4468 GCA_043824065.1 Planctomycetota bacterium
TCGGCTTCGCTCAGGGCAAGCTTTTTTTCGCCTCAGAATGACAAAGGATGAAGGTTTGTTCGGATAGGCTCTTATCGCCGGGTGCCGTTGTTCATAAGGAATCCTGCAGCCCTTGAGCGAGCTGCTGGAGCTTCTGCAAGCGTTTGGAGCTGCTCATTCTTCGGTAGCGGAGGTTTGCGTATTCGAGATACCATTCTGATATTCTTGTCCACAGCCCATCGCCGGAATCTCTTGCCCGGAGCTGCTGAGAGAAAGCGTGTAATGTCTGGCTGAGATGTCGCTGCGGTCCCGCGGTCTTTACCTTGCGATCCATCCTGGTGAGCATCTTGTGCAAGGTCGCAAGGCCCGGGTTTCTCACCGCCCTTGATTTTGTCGGGCCTTTAGCCTTCTTCCTATTGTAGTGTCGGGACAGGGCCAACCAAAGTGCACCGCCAAGGATGGTGGTCAGAAGAAGTAAGCCGGCAAGCAGGCCATAGGACTCGAACAACCAGCTCAGCACACCAAAAAGACCATATTGATACAAAGCTTGCAGGAGCTGACCAAGAGTACCGGTACCGCCGCCCATGCGTTCCAACTCTTGGGCAGCGGGCGCCGTGACCAGGTCCTCCCCAACCGTAGCTTCGACAATGGTCCATTGGTTTCGTTCTTTGTCCCAAGCTTCAGCCCAGGCATGGGCGTCCATGTACCGCGCGACCCACAAATCACTCTGTTCGTCTTTCTCTGTGACTAAAAAACCGGTGACGTATCGGGTTGGTACGCCGACGAGACGCAGCAGGATCGCGGTGCCGGAGGCAAAGTATTCGCAATAGCCGGTGGATTCCTCAAGTAGAAAATGGGTCAGCTTATCTCTATCGGGTGGGATATCCAGTCCGAGCACGTAGGTGTAGTTAGTGCGAAAGTAGCTGACGACGGCATCGATTTTCTCGGTCGTTGTGCTGCACCCCGCGAAAATCCTGTCTGCCAGCCGACGTATGCGCGGGTCAAGATGATTAGGGATATTCAGCATTCCGGTCGGCGGCCCGCCTCGGCGGGCTGCTGTGGTGTATGCAATCCGGTAATTAAGGCCGCTGCGCATTTTCGGGGCATAAACAATATCATGTTTGTCCCGCAGCATCAAATTGAACGGTGCTTCAAGAAAGGACGTTCCCAAAGGTGTGAACACAGCATTGGCGAAGCGGGATTCATGCTTGACGGTCATGTACTTACAGGTAGAAGCGTCTTTCTTGTCGAGACGAAATATATTCGTTCTTCCTACGAAATACATTCCGAACGGCATGTTCTGTTCAGGTAAGATTGCTTCCTGGTATGAGAGATTTTGCCATTCGGATTGACGATAGACCTCAAATGCCCTGGCCCTCAAGTATCCCGGACTGCTGTCAGACTTGATGCTCAGCGCGGGGGTTGGGTCCTGATCACCCTTGAGCAACAGCACATTAGAGAGTCTGCCGCTGGTGGAGAAGCCCACAAGTGCCACAGCGTCTGTTTTACTCTCCAAAGTGACACGTCCCCTCCAGAACCAAATGGGCAGGTAGTTTAGGACCTCCACGTGTCGATAGAGCATAGAACTCATAATCCAGCCGCAGTTTGCAGTGATGACCAATATCAAGCTAAAAGCAAACACTCCTGCTTTCTTGCGAAAGCAAGAAGGTGTGGACATGTGCTGCTCCGTCGCTGAAGCTTTGGAGCGTAGGCGACCCATACGCTTCGGAATGGGCGTGTCCCTTGAACCACGGGCGGCCGCGCTCCGTCGCTGAAGCTTTGGAGCGTAGGCGACTGCATAAAGCACGACCAGAATGACGGAGAGCAGCTCTGAGAGCCGGAACGTGATGTACATGTCATCAAGTAAGAGGACTTGTCCGGCGGAGATGGTGACGGCGACGTGAAACAATCCCAGCGAAGACGGCAGTCTATCCGGTGAACCGAGAAACAGTATGAGGATCATTGAAGCCAGGAAGTAGCGTGCTATCGTTTGCCAGGCGACAGCCGCCGCTTGTACATAAGCTACACGGCCGGGGGAGCTGGCATAGTGGTAGTGAATTGAAAACATAATCGCCAGGAGGAGCAGTAGCAATGAGGTGATAACGCTTCTTTCCGGCTTGAAATCCCAGGTAAATCGCCGCTGCAAACCCAAGAGACCCAACATACAAAGGATAGCCGGGTAAGCAATATCCCCAGAGACCAACGCGGTCAGCACTGAGCTTGTCAGCAACATGATGATAGCTATGGTCTTTTGCGTCTTCATAAGCGTTTTATCTGTCCGGTCAAGATATCATCAGCCGACAGAAGACGGAAGACAGAGGACAGAGGACAGAAGTCAGTCTTCCGGCTTCCGACTTCCGATGCGTCATCCGGCGCCGCATCGACGGACTTCTGACTTCTGCTGGATCCGTCTATCAGGAGAACTGTGCAGTGGCAGCCAGCCTGGCCGGCCAGCTCCAGCAATGCCGTAAGGCATTCTGTGGACTGCCGGTATGCCTTGTCCCATCTCAACAGAATGAAAACGACCTCAGATATTTCATAGAACCGATTTGCCAATTTTGGGGCTATGTGCTCCAGAGAATAGCCTCTCGATGGTTCAACGCCTGCCAGAATCTCGTGTATTTTGTCGAGGCGCACCATTCCGGGCCAGTCAGTGAATTGATGCAAATCGGGGCCGGCAAGCAAAAAATCGATAAGGTAATCATTGTTAATTGTGAAAGCCACGGAAGCACAAAGAGAGACGGCAGCTTCAAGCTCCTTAATCTCGTTCGAACTTGAGCCCGACAGGACTTTTGGTACGCCGGTATCTAATACCAGTGCAGTGTAGTTGTCAAAATCATCGTAGTACTCCTTGGTGGCCGGCACGGACAGGCGGGCCCAGGCTCGGGCATCAATATTGCGTGGGGAATCCCCCGGCATAAAAGGGCGGTTTCCCGCGTATTCAAGGGAAAGTCCGGTACGACCAGCGAGTCTGGCGCCACCGGCGTGAATCCCGCCCATAGGATGGGCGGGGTGAACGCAGCGACTTATGCGTCTGAGTGGGATTTGAATTCGGGAAAAGGCCGGAAGGACGATAAGGGTCTCCTCATCATCACGGGAGGTGCCGAAACTGAACAAGTTAAAGGGAAAGCTGGATTGGCAAATCGGCTGCTTGATTTGGTAGTAACCGCCTCATCAGTTGGTTCTCCTGGAAAAGGATCTCGCCGGCCCGCCGACGACCCATACCATAGGCCGCCGATCAAGCGGAATGTGCCGGCCACAACTGACGATACCAGGCAGAACGAATTATTTCATGCGGGCTCACCGAAAAGACACCCCCATATGTGTCCCCGTCATATTTGACGGTTCTGTTAAATACGATGCCTGCCTCTGATAGGTTTACCCTGCAACTCATTTCACGTTCTCACTTTTACCCTGCGCAATCAAGTATTTACGCTTGCAGTGTTCGAAATTCTCATCTGGCACGATAGTTGCTCTATACTCATCATGAAAGTGGTAGACAATGTGTTTGCTACTAATTGTTTTTCAGGTTGAATGTTTTTAAGGAGTACATGTTATGAACAAGTACAAAAGCTTTTCGAAGATGTTGCTACTGGCAGTAATGCTCGGCAGTTTTGCGGCCGTGTGTGCAATCGCTGTCGCCGGCAAAGGTCCCAAAGGTCCGATGCCGGTAAGCCTTGGCGCGGCTGAAACTTTCGCGATTCTGAGCAAAAGCGGAATCACCGACGTTTATCGATCCGCTATTGTTGGGGATGTTGGAACGAGCCCCATCACCGGCGCGGCTCTCCTTCTCACCTGCGAGGAAGTGGTGGGGACTATATACACCGTCGATGCGGCGGGTCCTCTCCCCTGCTATGTGGCTGACGCCCCCTTCCTGACCTCGGCTGTACTCGACATGGAAGCCGCGTACACCGATGCCGCCGGACGGACATTACCCACGGCCACTGAACTGGGTGCCGGAGAAATTGGCGGGCTGACCCTCGCGCCTGGCCTCTACAAATGGGGTACGCCTGTTTCGATAGCGACGGATGTCACGCTCTCGGGTGGCCCGAACGATGTCTGGATCTTCCAGATCGCGGGAACCCTGACCCAGGCCAGCGGGAAGAAGGTGATCCTGACCGGCGGCGCAAAGGCCAAGAACGTCTTCTGGCAGGTCGCCGACGTTGTGGCGATTGGAACCACCGCGCACTTCGAGGGCGTCGTACTGGCTAAAACGATGATCGCCGTGAACACGGGAGCATCGGTGAACGGCAGACTGTTGGCTCAGACTGCGGTCACTCTTCAGATGAATGCGATTACCGAGCCCGCCGAGTAAGGACGCATACCTCTCATGTGGGCTTGACGCACACCCACACCGGCAATAGTAAAAAGGGTTACAGATTCCGGTCTGTAGCCCTTTACTATTACCCCTCCACTTCCTCCAGCCCGTGGAATATAGCTTCCTGTCAGTCTTATTTATGGACGGGAAATGCCGTATTTCCGCATCCGG
>JBDRTM010000459.1:0-2428 GCA_043824065.1 Planctomycetota bacterium
ATAGAGGGCAACCGTATTGTGTTTCAGCGTTTAAGAGAACTATTTCCAGCAACAGAGGGACGTGTATTGGAGATAGGCCCAGGGGAGGGGCTGCTGAGCATGATGTTGCAAGATACCGGGTATATAATAGAATGCCTTGATGTAAGAGATTCCGAATTCTTACCTACCAGCATTCCTATTAAAATTATGGACGTAGACAGTCCCATAAAACATACGCTCACAGAAGGACAATACGATGCGGTGATCGCCATCGACGTCATTGAGCACCTCAGGCATCCTTGGCAGTTTGTGGAGAGCGTCTTTTCGCTTGTTCGCCCGGGCGGATATTTTTTTATTACCACTCCTAACATTGCCGGTGTGCTGTCTCGAGCTAGGTTCCTCGTCTTTGGCGAGTTTTACCTTTTTCCCCGTCCTCCTGCAAATCTGGATTACCACAACAGCCACATTATGCCGTTGCATTGGATGACTATTGAAAACATGTTTCAAAGTACGGGTTTTACGGATGTTCGGATCTTAAGCATAAGAAGAAGCGCGGTACTCTGCTTCCAAACTGTGCGGTCAATACTCTTCTCCCTGCCAAGGATCATTGCCTTTCTTTTTGCTTTCAAAGGTCCACGTGGGCGGCATATTATTGTAGAAGGCAGGAAGCCAGAGACTGTTGCAAGATAAGTAGTAAGTTACAAGGGTTTTGTTTGAATAGTTGTATCAAACTCGGAGCGTATCTCTGATAGGAAAGCGAAGGTACATTGTTTATGAAGATGAAACCGAACACTCAGGTGCAACATAACAAAAGAGCACATGATTCGGTCGCGTCCTCGTATGAGCGAATCCATACCGAGATATATAATCCCACTGAACAGGCAAGGATCGCGCGTGTTCTTGAGGACGCCATTTCTCATATAACCACGTTGGCGGAGTTCCTTATGGTCCTCGATTTCGGCGCTGGGACAGGAAACCTTACCAGACATTTACTGAATCTGGGGACAAAAGTTGTTGCCGCAGATGTTTCGCTGAAGGGTTTAATCTCTGTGAAGGAAACATTTTCCAAGACTGGCAGACTTGAGATAGCAGAATTGAATGGCGTCGATTTATCAAACTTTGAAGATAGTTCGTTTGACATGGTGGCAACATATTCTGTGCTCCATCATGTTCTGGATTACCTTGGGATTGTCAAGGAGTTTGTAAGAGTCGTCAAGCCCGGTGGTGTTATCTATATCGATCATGAGAGTGCCCCGTGTTTTTGGCTCGAAAGCTCCGATGATTTCAAGGTTTACAGGAAAGAATTGCAGAATGTTTACGGCATGCCTTTCGTAGGGCGACTTGCACGCAAGTTAAAAAACCTATTTTCCTACCATGCCTGGAGACGGCTAGTAAACAGCAAGTTATTAGGCTTATGTGCTGAAGGTGATATCCATGTGTTTAAGGACGACCACATTGAGTGGAACCGGGTAGAGGAATTATTGCTTAAGCAATGCGTCGTGTTAAAATCGGAGGATTATCTCGTGTGCCGTGAAGTGAATCGCACTCCCCCCCTTCACGAAAAGCATAGAGCGAAATGTGTGGATATGCACTTCGTTATTTGCAGAAAAAACTGATTGTGTGTAGCTTTATAAATTGCGGGGTAGTAAAGAAGAATATCTGACGTGCTATCTCAAGGACATAGCTGTCAAGTTAAAGACGAGAACAGCGAAATTCGCGGATTTTATAGATAGGGGGAATGCTCTGAACCCATCGGACCTCAAAATATGACTAAGAAAACTTTAATTTATAGCATTAGTGCGCGCAGTGCGCATGCGAGTGATATGGGAAGAAAAATATCTTCTCTTATTGAACTTTGGGGGAGAAAATATAAGGTATTTGCCTTCTTTGGTGGTGATATTTTGCCATCATCCACACAAAAAGACGCGTCATTTGGTAATGCGAAGGTCCATGGGCAATCTTATCGAAAGTCAGAAATACTAGCACCACTAGTACATTCTGTTTCAGAAATTAGGGATATTATTCATAACATACAATCCTTTTATTTTTTAAAAAATACATACAAAAATGAAAAGCTTGATTTGGTCTGGGAAAGATCATCAAGATTGCATTTCGCAGGCCTTATTTTTGCCAAGAAATACAATATTCCCTATGTTTTGGAATGGAAGGATCATCTTGTAAATTACCGGTTTTCAGCGTTGAAACCAATTGCTCTTTATTTTGAACGGTATAAATGTGAAAAAGCAGATAAGATCGTCGTTGAATCAAAAGTTTTAAAAGATGACTTGACTGCTCAAGGTATAAATCCAGACAAAATAGTTGTAGCCCATAATGCATCGGATAGTTCTGTGTTTATCAGGGATGAAAACAGGTGTGCTGCTTATAGAAAAAGTTTAGGTATTGATGCTGATGTTATTTTAATAGGATACTTGGGAAGCTATGCTTTTTA
>JBDRTM010000460.1:0-3554 GCA_043824065.1 Planctomycetota bacterium
GCGAAGTAAGCGTGCTGGATATGCACGACCCGGATGTGGCCGAACGCGCAAAGAGCCTCGGCATTCGATCGCTGCCCGCCGTAGTAATCGAGGGCAAGCTCGCCGATTGCTGCTCGGGTCGCGGTCCGGACGAGGCCACACTGCGAAAAGCAGGCTTGGGACAGCCAATTACTTAATCGAATACTTGGGAATCAGTGCCTGGCCCAAGGGCTGCAGATGCCCTTGGTCCAGTCCGGCTCTGTCGTACCGTAGCTATCATCAAATCGATATGATTTGCTTGAACATACCCGGAGACATTTTTCATTTGTGGAGGGTCAACAAAAATTTTAGCTGTGTAGTTACGTTCCTGCGATACGAGCAAAGTAAGGCCTTCTATGGCCAAAATGAGCTTACAAAAAGGGCGAGGTGGTGGTTCCGGCTGGGGGGGAGACCGGTGGACCACACTGCCTCGCCGAAGTCTATAAGCTGTTAAAAACAGCGTTATATTTAAACAGCAACCGAAAAAAACTGACGCTTCCGGAAAATCCTGTTAAACGAAAAAAACAAGAACGACAAAAATCATCAAGGGGTTTATTTCCACCCCATATTATTTTATTAAGATTAGTATACACATTATGGTGATAAAATGCAAGTTAAAAATCGTTTTTTTTTGATTTTTTTGGGAACATTATTCTATCTCAGCAGAAATCATAAAGCCAGATGGCTTGAATATTTACGCTTGTTGGAGCTGATTACGACCGATAAGTCTTGGAAGCTGTTGTTTAACGAATATTTGCCTGGTAGATGAAAAAAAACGCCAAAATTTTCACAGTGACAGCTTTTATGCTGGCAAAAACTTTCACAGATTGATATTTTGAATACGTCTTTAGTTTGTGGTGAATTGATTTTTTTTAGTTTTTGACTCTTCTGCTATGGCAAAAATTTCGGAGAGAATAGAGCGTGTAAAAGACACCATTAGCTCTGCCTGTGCCCGCGTTGGCAGAGACCCCGGTGAGGTACAACTTGTCGTTGTAACAAAATCCGCTACCATCGAAGCCGTAAAAGAAGTTATTCGTCTGGGTTTCACCAACCTGGGAGAGAATCGCGTTCAGCAGCTTATAAAAGTTTCCACTCAGGTGGCTGAATTTTTGCAGGGACCTGATGGTGATTTGGGCCTGCCGGAAAAGGTCGGTTGGCATATGATTGGTCATCTGCAGCGCAATAAGGTCCGCCACGTCTTACCTATATCTTTTCTGATACATTCGGTAGATACACTTCGGCTGGCCGAAGAAATAAACACCTCAGCGGCAAAACTAAACTTATGCCCAAAAGTGCTTCTGCAAGTCAACACTTCCAACGAACCGCTAAAATACGGTGTGCCGGTAGGCGCGGCAACACATCTGGCTGAGCAGATAGAGACCCTGCCGAATCTAAGACTGGTTGGCCTAATGACAATGGCACCATTGACCCATAATAAGGACGTTGTTCGAGCTTGTTTTGTTCGGACAAGGGAGTTATTTATCGAGATTCGCGGCGAAAAGATTGTCGGAAGGCAGTTTACAGAGCTGAGTATGGGTATGAGTTCAGACTACGACGTTGCCGTCGAAGAGGGGGCAACCATCCTTCGCATCGGCTCGGCAATCTTCGCCGGTTAAGAGAAGGTTTGAGCCGGACAAGCATCGAGGATGTTTGAACTATAGTTTAGTAATTTTCGTACTTTCATTCTCCCACTCCGAACAAATTTTAATTTGTACTACCATATCTTTGCAGCCCGTATGAATTATGTCGGTTTTGCAACAGCGGAAAAAGGCAGAAAAAAAATCCAAAGTACCGTCCTTAACAAGCCGAAATTAGCTTATGGATAGCAAGCAGTTGTTAGTGAACGGTATTTAACGGCCAATCGTTCAGTTAAATGCCGGCAGCTGCAAGTGGTTCTTTGTTCAAGGTCTCATAATACGATAAGAAGAACGGGTGAAATGGAAAAAGTAAAATTACTAACTGCTATTGAGCTGGAAAAAAGCTATACGGATGTTCTGTATCTGACAAATAAAAGCCACATCCCGTCTGAAATAAAGCGACTTTTGAAGAAGAGGAAGCTTTCTTACCATACTCTTCCGATAGACAAGTTTTCCAGAGTACGCGACAAGCTCGATTTGATTGGGACCGTCATTATAGATATGAAGGAATCGGACGTTTCGCAGCAGCAGCAATTGGCCCGAATAATCGAATCCCTTGAGATGGAAAATATTGGCATGATTTTACTCACAGACCGCCCGGAGATGCCCGTTAAAAGTTTTTCCATATCCCCGTCAAGGACGAGTTTCTCTATGATCAACACCTTGGAGTCAGTTTCCATAGATGAGCTATGGCTTAAAGTAAGTGCTAATCTTGCATTTCGTAAAAAAAGTTATGGAATTACGACAAAACCTTTAGTTCCACGAAAGCATGTGCTGAGAATTCACAAGAATAAACTGGCCGAGCAGCTTTCTATGACAAAAACCCTCGCAGATAATCTGGCCGAGCAGCTTCGTTTAGCTGGTCTGGTGCAGCAGGATTTTCTCCCCACTCAGCTGCCAAATACTGATGAAGTGCAGTGGGCCGCAACGTTTTTGCCCGCAGAGTGGGTCTCGGGTGACATTTACGATATCGTACGTATCGACGAGCAGCACATCGGCTTTTATGTAGCTGATGTAGTGGGGCATGGCATGCCGGCAGCACTGCTGACAATCTTTCTCAAGCAGGCCTTGCTTATGCGAGAGACATACGAGAGTAATTACCGCATATTCCCACCGACGGAGGTCATAAAAAATCTGAATATGCGAATGGCGGCACAGAAACTCTCCGGTTATCAGTTTGCCACCTGTTGTTATTGTCTCTTAAATACAAAAACACTACAGCTCACATACGCCCGGGCCGGACATCCCTATCCAATCCTTATCAGACCCGGACAGCAACCCGAACAGCTCGAAATACGAGGCTCGCTGCTGGGAGTTTTTGAACAGGCCGAATACACCCAGCAGACTGTGCAGCTTCAGCCCGGCGATAAGCTGCTGCTGTATTCCGATGGGGCCGATCCCTTCATAGGCAAGTTCGATGACAAAACCGGATTTGGTTTCAGCGAAGAATTTTGCGAAGTCAAAGATTTGTCTGTTATTGAGATGATAGACAGACTTAACACCCTTGCCCATAATCAAAAAATCGAACCATCTGAAGTTGATGATATTACAGTGGTGGCCCTTGAAATACTTCCTTAGACCCGGGACACAAAACCAGAGACTCAGGTTTTTATTTTTCGCCCTCCTAAGTGATGACCTTGATGCCATATAGTTGGCAGAAAATTCGCAGCTCTCGGGCATAATCACCATAGAATATAATCTGATGCATACCTTTGACGCCCTTCGGCATCAAAACTGGACCCCGGCCAGCTATAATAACCGACTTTTCTCAGAGACTCGGTTGGAGGATACAAAAAGGCCCCACGCACTATAGCGGGCCTCTTTTCAAGGTAAGCTTTGATATATTAAATGATTATAAGCTGTTCACACACTTTTTTTTCGCAAATCAAAGATATTTAT
>JBDRTM010000461.1:0-5913 GCA_043824065.1 Planctomycetota bacterium
TTGCCAGCAGGCAAACATAAACAGACATCAGACTTCAGATAACAGACATCAGGAGGATCTCGTAGCGCAGCGCAGACCCCGCACCAATTGAGCTTAGCTCACGACTAATTGGTGCTGGGCCAATAACTAATATAAAGGGAATTACCCATTTGTCCATTTACCCATTTGTCCATTTACCCATTTACCCATTTACCCATTTACCCATTTACTCATTTACTCATTTACCCATTTACCCATTTACTCATTTACTCATTTGCCCATTTACCCATTTACCCATTAAACCACTCATGAGCATCGAAAATCCAACTTTAGCTCACTTTAGGCACTTTAGCTCACTCTTCACTCCCTCGCACCTCTACATCTGTCGAGAACCCTCTACAAATCAGCTACTTTTTATGCAAAACAAACCCAATTTCCGAAAGGCCAAAATGAACGTAAACTCGCTAATAACAATGAATTATGAAAATATAAGCGATTGGACACTTGGTCAAAACAAACCCAATTCAAACCCAATCAAACCCAATTTCCGAAAAGCCCAAATGAATGTAAACTCATTTATAACAAAGGATTACAGAAAAAACGATGATTTCGCAGTCCAAAAAAACAAACCCAATTCAAACCCAATTCAAACCCAAACAAAGCCAATTTTCGATTATCCTTGTGTCTTTGAATTGGCTGTGTATAATCTCGTTCTCCGTGATGGTAACGTAATGCACAGCATGCCTAACGGCAGAAATTTTGATGGAGAGTATATGAAATGGCAGTAGCACCGAAAGCAAATGCGGTAGTCGGACAATCAGGCGGGCCGACCGGCGTTATAAATGCCTCCCTGGTCGGCGTTATCGAAGAGGCGAAGAAACATCCTGAAATTGAGAACATCTACGGAGCTATTCACGCCGTAGTCGGTATGGTCAAAGACGACTTCATCGATTTGACGAAGCTGTCTGCCGAGACCCTTGAATTGGTAGCGGCTTCGCCGTCTTCGGCCATCGGCACCAGCAGGGACAAGCCCGACGAAGAATATTGTGCGAAGATTCTTGAGGTCTTTAAAAAGCGCAATATCAGATACTTTTTCTACATCGGCGGCAACGACTCAGCCAATACCGCTCATATCCTCAACACGGTGGCTGACGAGGAGAACTTTGATATTCGGGCATTTCACATCCCCAAAACCGTGGATAACGACTTGCTGGTTACCGACCATTGTCCCGGCTTTGGGACCGCGGCGAAATTCGAGGCCTGTGCCCTTATAGGCGACGACCTGGACAACCGTGCCTTGCCCGGCGTGAAAATCGATGTGATTATGGGCAGGCACGCCGGCTTTCTGACCGCTGCCACCGTACTGGGTAAGCAAAGGGATGACGATGGCCCTCATCTGGTTTATGTTCCCGAAAGGCCCGTTTCGATGGACAAGTTCCTTGCTGATGTGGAAGCCGTTTGTAAGAAACTCGGCCGATGTGTCGTTACGGCCAGCGAGGGAATCTGCGATGCCGACGGCGTTACCTGGGCCAAGAAACTGGCCGAGCAGGCGGAAACCGATGCCCACGGAAATATACAATTGTCCGGCACAGGTGCTCTGGCTGACTTTTTAGCAGGGCAGGTAAAAGCCAATCTTGGTGTTAAGCGCGTCCGCGCCGATACCTTCGGCTACTTGCAGAGGAGCTTCCCCGGCATCCAGTCTCCTGTCGATGTTAATGAGGCCCGATGGTGCGGCCGTCATGCGGTCCAGTATGCTATGAAAGAAGATAGCGGCTCAGTGGCAATAAGACGCCTCGGCAACGGTGCCGATTATAAAATCGAATTATTCCGCACCGAGCTTAGCAATGTAGCTGAAAAAACGAAGCCTATGCCCGGCGAATTTATTAACGCCGAAGGCAATGGCGTGACCGATGCCTTTATCGAATATGCGATGCCGCTGATAGGCGACTTACCAAAGACCGAATATCTGGGCGGTTACCCCCGGGTATAGCTTTTGTAAATCATATCTTGCAAGGCAAGGCCGGGTCTTATTTGTTTTGTGGGCGAATCTCTGTAAACCGCCGCCACCGTCGCTCCAGAAACTTATTCCATCGACATCATTGTGAGAAATCCAGACCGAGTTATGATGACTATGCGATTCCGGGTCGTGCGGGTGTCCCATACGTGTAAGGGATATCCCTGATTGGCCGATTATAGGAAACAGAAAAGGCCGATGAAGACCAGGCCCGAAGTGGTATCGGGTAATCTCTACACCGTCGCGTTGAAATGAAGCCTGGTGGTAAGGCATTGGTATGACCTGCATACGCGGAACCCGTTTTGGCGTGGGTGGCACCTCTTGTGCCCATATATTTGTGCCAATCAAAAGTGCTAAGAAAAAATAAGTGAACACTTTTTTGTTAAAGAAAGTGTTGAAAGAAACCATTACTCGGGCCTTTCTTTATATGAAGCAGTTACTTTAGCTTTGCCGGCGATGTTTTTGTTGCTTTTAATAAGGTCTTTGTGCTGTTGTTCATTTTGTTTTTTTCGTATTCCCGGTACATCTTTGGGTTCAGCAGCTTGACCTCTTGTAGCACCAGGCCGTAACGGCTTCCCGGTGGTTTGGCTTTGAATCGGATATTGTTCCAGCCCTGACTGAAGTTAGCTGAATAACACAGCCACACCGTGTGCCCATCCTCACTGATGAATTTTGATGGGAAATTAAGAAAATAGCCCTGTTCGCCGAACGCTTTCATATAGGTTACGAGCTTCCAGGGTCCCGTAATTTTATCCGATTCGAGGATATAAGAGTTCATCTTCGCGACCGTCGGCCAGCCATCGGTTACGCACATCAGGTATTTTTTAAGCGGAGCGTTATAGGTTATGGTAACACAGCCCATATTGTTGTTCCATTCCAGCAGGGGTCTGATATCTTCAAAGTCGTATGACCAGATGGGCTTACCTTTCTTGTTGTGTCCGGCGAAGTATTCATATTTTGATTCGTCGTTGATGTTTTCGATGCTCGGCACGACTCGCGTCAGGTAAATCTGGTCGCCGGATATCCAGCTCAGGTTGGCGTATCTCGGCTTGGGGTCATTTTCTTCAGCGCCGTAACCCACCAGGTAGGCCTTGCCGTCGGGCGAATGCTTCATATTTTTACCGAAGTCCACAAATTTGGGCGACCCGATTTTCACCGGCCCCATAAATTTAGCAGGTTCTGGGAAAAGCGGCTTGGCCGGCGTGTGTGGACTATCTGTCCACGTTTTCCCGAAGTCCGTAGAAATGCGGAAACCCGGGATTGGCCCCAGCACCGGCCAGTTCCATCTCATGCCGTCATGCTCCACACTTCCCGCAGGTCCCAAACAGTAAGTGCCGTAGTACCAGATGCCGTTGTAAACCAGACTTCCACACGGATAGCGACCTTGATACGGATGTGGGTTACCCTTAGTTATGCCTAAGGCTTTGATTTTGAGATTAAGTGGGTCATCCCCAATCATAATCGCCTGGCCGGTGGTTGCATTAGCCCCGCCGGAGCTGGACTTCATCCCGTCAGTTGTCCCATCGGTCCACGGAGAATACAGATTGTCATCCGAAGCCCAGGAAGGATACCAAGTATCTGCCATGCGATAGTCGCTATGTACCCCGGTAAATAATATCCCGACCAGCTCTTTTGATTGCTCGAAAGGAATGTTTTCAGGGGGCTCCGACGTCCAAAGCAATGGTCCTGACCTCGGCTGGTACTTTACGATTCTCTCCCCGGCGAAGATAGCGATTGATGAGACTAACACCAGTAATCCCACCAGCAGCAATGTATTTATTTTTGTTTTTGTGGTTGATAATGTTTTCATTTTTCACTCCTTCTCTGCGATATCTTCCGGCTTTTCGCCTAAGTCGACAAGATCAGCCGTATGACGAATATTCCGCCAGGCTGTAGTTCCGCAATGGCGTTGCCGCCTAATGCTCTTGTTAGTCTTTGAACCAGAGCCAGGCCCAAACCGCAGTGAGTGCCTGTGTCTGAGCGTGATAAGTCACCTTGCCAGAAACAATCAAATACTTTTGAGACTTGCTCGTTGGTCAGCTGGCAGCCGGTATTAGAGACGGCGACTTCCATAGAATCATCTATTCGGCGAGATGTTGTCCGGATTTGCCCGCCTTTATCGGAATATTCTACAGCGTTGTCCAGAACGTTTGACAGAACAATAGAGAGGTTCCGGCGGTCCGATTCACACGTAATTTCGGGATCAATTCTATTATCAAATGTGATCTGGCGTTCGAGCGCCTTGTCTGAGAGCGGCCGCCAACAAGAATTCACGAGTCCGGCGAGTCGAATGTGCTCTGTGTGAAAACTAATTTGTTGAGCGTCCAGTTTAGCAAGCATCAGCAGATTGTTCACCATTGTCTGCATGTTAAGAGCGATAGCGTGACAATCAGAAAGCACTCTTTTGTATTCGTCCTCGTCGCGGGTGTGGGTCAGCGCTACCTCAATCGTCGAACGTAATCCCGCCAGGGGTGTTCGTAATTCGTGGGCGACATCGGCGTTGAACTGTCGTTCTCTATTGAAGGAGGCCTGGAGCCGAGATAATAACTCATTGAGGCGGTTCTTGATTTGAACTACTTCAGTTGGGACATGCTCAGCAGTAATTCGAGCTGTAAGGCTGTCTTCCTTGATGTTCGCGATCTCGGCAGCGATGGAATTTAACGGCAGAAGGCCCTGTCGGACTACGATAGCAGCAATAAGGAAGGACAAAGCGATCACCGCGGCTGAGGCAATCAAGAGAAGCCATCGCAAGAAACCTAATTGGCCATACAAATCGGCGGCATCCCGGGCAACTACCAGGGTAAGTGCTTGTCTATTCGTTGGCCGCCGGTAAACCTTATCATCACTGTCTGCGATCCTCGGCATAAACTTTAGGCCTACTGTTCGTTGAGGTTGACCATTTTTGTCTCGTGACGTCCCAAAAACAAGTGCATTGAGGGAGCCCTCAAGACGCAAAAGATTATCCGTGCCCAACAGAGGAGACTTTGCCGTCACTGTGCCGTTGGCTCCCCATAGCTGGTAGTGAGTCGGGTGCTCTGCATTTAGAAACTCCGGCATTTGTTGCACTTCGAACTCCAGATCGATTTCGTCACCATCGAGCTCGACAGAGGCTGCCAGTATCTGGGCGACAGATGCCAGCGACGCGTCGAACTGTTTGACAAGTGCACTGCGAATCACCACGTATATTAGCAGGCTGAAGACTGTCAGCAGCAGTATCATCCCGCCGATAATGCCGGTAAGCAAACGAGTTCGGAGTGAAAAGGTCATGATTGTGCTCCCAAGACGTAGCCACGCCCCCGGACTGTGTGAATTAAGCGAGGTTTATTCGGTCGTTCAATTTTTCTTCGCAGATAGCCAATATACACGTCAACAACGTTGCTGGATGCAGATGAGTTGAAATCGTAGATGTGTTCCCATATATCTGTGCGGGATATGGTTTGTCCGGCCCGCATTGCCAAATATTCGAGAAGGGCGTATTCCCTGGGTGTGAGCTGAATTTCCTCCCTACCGCGCCAAACTTTCTGCGTGGTAAGGTCGATCCGCAGATCCTTGACTCTGATGCGAGGATTCTTCTGGCGATAGCCGCGGCGCAGTAATGCGTGAACGCGCGCCAATAGTTCTTCGAAGGCAAACGGCTTGACCAGGTAATCATCGGCGCCGAGATCCAGGCCAGTTACGCGGTCTTGTACGGTGTCTTTGGCCGTCAGGATCAGCACGTGGGATTTTTTGCCTTGAGTTCTCATCTTCCTGAGAATTTCAAGCCCGTTCATACCGGGCAGCATCAGGTCGAGGATGATTACATCATATTCGTTGCTTGTTGCGTACCAGAGCCCCTCCTTGCCGTCGCGCGTGGTATCCACGGCAAAGCCGGCCTCGCGCAGACCCTTCACAAGGGATTGCTGCAAAGGCCGATAGTCTTC
>JBDRTM010000462.1:0-11153 GCA_043824065.1 Planctomycetota bacterium
AGCTTAATGATATAATTTCTAACAAATCAATCCAGCGGACCGTGTGGAGCGCGCCCGATGAGCTCAGCCGTTGTTTTGTGAGAGATTCACAAGGCGATGTTTTTGAAATGTACTTGGATTACGCGAACCGTAAGAAACCAACATGGTGGTTGGCCGAAAAGTGGGCAGAGAAAAGGAGCAATGCTGTCGAGAGCTAAAAAGTCAAAGTACAAAAGGTAGAAGTATAGCCAATAGCTTTATAACATATAAAGTGTTATTATAAATTAATTCTTACTAATCTATGTTAGGTGATTAAAAATGGATGACGGCGATATCCAAACACACATAGACACCCCAACTGATTCCAATGGTGATATGAGACTCGGCAGACTCGGGTTTCTGGCCATGAATAATCCGTTGCGCAGATGGATACAGAAGCATATCGAGTTCAAGATATTCAAGAAACACCTTGAAAAATGGTGTGTTGAGCTGGAAGGTGGGATTATTATGGATGCTGGTTGCGGTTCTGGATACAGCACCGAGCTCATTGTAAATGAATACCATCCGTCTCAAGTTATCGCATTTGACTATATGCCGGAACAAATTCGCTTGGCTCGAAAGCGACGGTTGAAGGTCGATTTTTGTGTTGGTGACTTGAGGCGAATCGAATCGGAAAGTGGAACGTGTGATGCTGTATTCATATTTGGTGTACTCCACCACATTCCTCAATGGAGAAAGGCTCTTTCCGAGGTAGCCAGAGTGCTTAAGCAAGGTGGCGTTCTCTTGGTGGACGAACCTCTGTACCAGTTCACATGGGAAGAACTAGAATATGGAATCAGGAGCGTAGGCATGGATATTCTAGAGGTCTCAAATCTCTTCTTTCAATACTTCCATGCCTATCTGTGTCGGAAGCCCGCTTCAGAATAACCTGGAAAACGCGCCATCAGAGCAAGTGGTTGATAAAACAGATCTATTCTATTGCGAGTTGTTGGCTAGCCCTTCGAGTCTGCTGAACCGGACCGTGTTGCATGCGGCTGGTGAGCTTTTGGTTAGACGGATTTAGAAGCAGTACAGATTTGAAGCATTGAGAATGAATTGAGGATAAAAAATGGGTATTCTTTGGGAAGTTGTACAAACGGGCTTGATGTATGGCCAGAAGCGGAAATCCGATTCGGTCGAGGACCGGGTCCAATCTCTTGAGGAGCAGCTTACATTGACACAGAACACGTTGCGCGAGCTTGTGAAGAAGATTGAGGAGATTCACGGGCTCGATATCGACGGCGACGGCAAGGTCGGTTAGACTGCCACGCGGCCATAATCCTGCAAGCCGGGTGAGTTAAGTCATCGCCGTGCCGGCGACGGCTAAACAACCCCCAAATAAATTTGGGGGCTAACCGAAACCTTAGGTGAAATCCCCCCCTTCGACAAGCTCGGGGCAGGGGGCTAAATATAAAAACCCCCTCAATAAATTGAGGGGCTAAATATTAGATTCCTGCTTTCGCAGGAATGACAACCTTTCGCAGGGTGACAACCTTTCGCAGGAATGATAATGGGACGTGCAGCGATTAACTTTTTTTCATTCCAGTGGGCAGTTCTATTCCGACCCGGCCCTGTGCTTTTCTAAAGTCCACTATAATCTCGGCTGCGGCACGCGGGTCATCCACTACCGTGAAGACATTCATATCTTCCGGTGCGATATACTCGTGTTCTTTCAGCATCTTTTGCTTCATCCACTCAGTTAATCCTTCCCAGTAGTTACTACCCATCAGAATTACGGGGAACGATGCCTGTTTTAATGTCTGAATCAAAACGAGCGATTCGAAGAACTCGTCCATAGTTCCGAAGCCGCCGGGGAAGACTATAAAACCGTGGGCGTATTTCAGGAACATTACTTTGCGGACGAAAAAATATCGAAAATGCAGAGACAGGTTCTGGTAGTCGTTTGGAATTTGCTCCATTGGCAGCTCGATGTTCAGGCCGATGCTTTGACCACCTGCTTCTGTAGCTCCTTTATTTGCCGCTTGCATAATGCCTCCGCCTCCGCCGGTTATTACGGCGAATCCGGCCTTTGCGATTTCCGCAGCAGTCTGCTCGGCAAGCTTATAATATTGCTCCCGGGGCTTAGCGCGGGATGAGCCGAAGAACGACACGGCAGGGCCAATGGGAGCAAGCTCTTCGAAGCCTTCGGTAAACTCAGCCATTACTCTGAATATCCGCCAGAGGTCCTTCACCGGATTTTCGATGGAATCAATCATAAAAACAAATCTCCTTACGCTTTTACCTGGTGAGTGGTTACCATAAAGCCGGTTTGTAAGCGGCAGGGCAGAATTTTTCAATGGGGCAATTCCCACAATCCGGCTTACGAGCCTTACAAATATTTCGTCCATGAAAGATCAACAAATCACTGAATAATAACCATTTCTTTTTCGGAACTATTTCGGCCAAATCGAATTCCAACTTTACTGCATCTTTGTTCTCGGAGAGTCCTAATCGGCGTGACAGCCTAATAACGTGGGTATCGCAGACTACTCCCGGTATGCCGAAGGCGTTGCCTAATACGACATTTGCGGTCTTTCTGCCGACACCGGGGAGTGTTAAAAGCTCCTGCATTGTATCGGGGACTTTGCCGTCAAAATGCACTACTATCTTTATACCGGCCCCCTTGATATTGGAAGCCTTATTTCGGTAAAAGCCCGTGCTTTTTATATCCGACTCGATTTGTTTTATGTCAGCTTTTGCCCAATCCTCAGCCGAGGTGTATTTTTTGAATAAATCCTTAGTAACCATATTGACCCGTACGTCCGTGCACTGTGCCGAGAGGATTGTTGCCATTAACAGCTCCAAAGGGTTTACAAAGTTAAGTGCGATCTTCGCTTCAGGGTACGTCTTTTTCAATATCGGGAAGATTTTCCGGACCCTTTTGGCGGCTTTGGCCTTGTTGACCCTTCGACTTCCCCTTCGGCTGCGCTCAGGGCTAAAGGCTAATTCAGGGCAGGTTTTAGTTTTTTTTACTGCTGTTTTTTGGGGCATAGGTATTATTAGTCTGTCACAATTGAATTTGTTTGTAATGTTGGATTACATTATATCACCGACGTTTCTGGATTCCTGCTTCCGCAGGAATGACAAATCACTTATTCGAGTTTAACACAATATTATTTTGAAGGGAGTTCCTGCAAGAGCTCTTTCAGCTTTCCGGCAAAAAATATCTCATGGAATTTCACAGGCTCTTCGGCTCCGGGTATAAACAATATGGTTACCGGCACTCCGGGTTCATTATACTTGTTTTTCAATGCGAGTGTTGCAGGATAATCCTTTGCAGTAGTATCAGCTTTAATCGCTAAGACTGCTTTTTCCTCAATTAGTTTCGCAATGTCTTCGCGATGGTACACTACTTTGTCCACCGCCTGGCAACTTAGGCACCAATCGGCGGTGAACTTAATTAAAACAGGTCTTTCCTGAGCTAAGGCAGTGTCGATAACGGCGTCATTATAATCCTGCCAGGGGATTAGCTCACCGGCTGGTGTTGGTAAGAACACCCACCCTGCTACAAACACAATGAGGATAGCAGTTATTCTGATAATCCACTTTCGTGGGGGTTTTGTGTTGAAGCTGACCCAGCCGCCCCACATCCAGATGCAAAAACCAAGTACTACCGCAAAATATAATACATTAGTTCTGTAGATTTGGGGTAAGGCACCAATGAGTTTCACCGCGATAATCAGCAGGACAAATCCGATGCCCTGTTTGAATAATTCCATCCATTGTCCCGGCTTAGGCAGGTGTTTTAGTAAGCCGGGTATTGAGGTTAGTATAGCATAGGGTACAGCCATTCCCACGCCTATAACCATTATTACAACGGTAGCCAGCAGCCAATGCTGGGCTTGTGCCCATCCGAAGGCGAATGCCAATATACCGAAGCCACAGGGCGTGCTTAAAATGGCTGCGAGAAAGCCTGTACCGATAGCGCCTGAATAGCCTTTGCCGGTGCCCGACTTACCTGCTATTGAAGAGGGCACACCAATATTAAAAACTCCGAACATCAGCAATGCCAGCACAACCAGCAAAATCACCATCCCGGCCACGAAGATGGGGTTTCGGTACTGGTCGCCCCATTGTAAGACCGTTCCGTAGAAGATTTGCAGGATAATATTTGCAACTGCGAGAGATGCGAAAAACAGCAATATCCCGAGACAAAAAGCAAAGCCCATCGCTTTGGATTGTTTTTTGCCTGCTTTTGCCTGCTCGACGATTCGCATTACGATAAGGGGCAGAACGGGCCAGACACACGGCATAATATTCAGAGACAGGCCTGCCAAAAAAGCCAAAGCAAGGACAAAGGGGATTGAATAACCAGTTTCTTTAATTGTCTTTGGTTTATCAATACCTGTTTCAGTGCTGCTTATGTTTTTCCAGGAGCTGCGCTGAGACCAATCAATCTTCGTCTGTAGAGCTTTCTCGAACGGCGGCAGGCATATCTTGCTCGTACAAGCGATACCGGCAATCTTGACCTCAATATCGCCCTTATCAATTACAGCAGTTTTTGTCGGAGTTTTGACGGTTGTAATTGGTATAAAGACAGTGAAATGACCTTCGTAAACCTCGATTTTGTTGTTCAGCGGGTCTGTGAAGAGATGCCATTTCGGGAAGAGGGTTTGGCCAAAATCGAAATTGTCTGACTTAGCTTCAACTTTCAGCTCGAGTCCGGGGGCAGGTGCGGTTTCGGCCTTTGCGTAATAGTGAAGGTCATCGGTCCCTTCGAATATGACCGCTATGCCGGTTTTTGAGTCCATGTGAGCAGGTTCGAGGCGTGCAGACGAAAACTCCTTTTCGAATCTTACAAGCTCAATACTTGTTGTAACATTGGGGTTGATTGTTGAGTTTAGCTGATTTGTGTTTTGGGCAGAGGCCCAGCAGGTAGCCGCACAAACGCATACTATCCACAATACGCTTGTAAGAAGTTTATCTTTCGATATCGCAGCAGCTCTTTTCCGCATAAAAAGCTCGGAGGTAATTTGAATAGAGAAAGTATTTACTCAACTTGACTGGTTTTTACATAACTTTGGCTTTGACAAAAACATACACAAATTGTCATTCTGAGTCCTTCACTTCGTTCAAGGATAAACTCCGCGAAGAATCTCACACTCGCAACGAGGCAGAAATCCTATTCTATGGCCAGATGCTTCCCCTTCGACTTCGCTCAGGGCTAAAGGCTATTTTCGCTCAGCATGACAGTTTAAAAGTCAATCAAGTTGAGTATTTAGTCAGCCGACTGGTCTTGCTGTTCTTTTTGTTCGGGTTTTGGCTGTTTGTTCTTATTGTTCCTGGCTTGCTCGGCGGCTAACAAATCGGCAACTGTTGGTTTGTCCAACCGGCCGCCTTCCAAAATCAATGTTACGTCATCAGCGTCGAGGGTTTCGTATTTCAGCAGGGCCTTTGCTATTTGCTTGAGGTTATCTTTGTTTGCTTCTATTAGTTTTTTTGCTTTTTCATAGGCCTCGCTGGTAATCTTTTTTACCTCGGTATCAATTATTTCGGCTGTTTTCTCGGAGTACTCTTTCTCGCCCGGCATGAGGTATATCTGGTCCCTAGCCCCCATATCGGGCCCGTAACTTATGAGACCAAGCTCACTGCTCATACCCCAGGATAAAACCATCTGTTTTGCGATATTGGTGGCCTGTTGAATGTCCGCTTGTGCGCCGCTGGATATGTCATCACAGAACATTTCTTCAGCGATTCGGCCACCAAAGCACACCTGCAAAAGTGCCATACAATATCTTTTTGTAAATATCGTTCTGTCCTTTTCGGGCAGAGCAAAAGTGGCCCCGCCCATTGGCCCACGAGGGATGATACTTACCTTGTGGAGGGGGTCGGCATCTTCCAAGAGTGATTGCACGAGAGTATGTCCGGCTTCGTGATAAGCGGTGATTTCTTTTTCCTTTTTGTCGATGACCCTGCTCTTTCTTGCTCTTCCCCATCGGACCTTGTCTCGTGCTTCTTCGAGGTCAGCCATTTCGACATTGTCTTTATTGGCCATAGTAGCGGCCAGGGCAGCTTCGTTGATAATTGCCGCCAGGTCGGCTCCGCTGAACATAGGTGTGCCGCGTGCGAGTCTTTCCAGACTGATATCGGGTCCAAATTTCACTTTTTTAGCGTGAACCTTCAGGATATCAACTCGTCCTTTTAAGTCCGGCAGCGGTACAAAGATTTGCCTGTCGAATCTTCCCGGTCGGGTCAGGGCGTGGTCTAAGATGTCTTGGCGGTTTGTCGCGGCAATCACAATCACCTGGTCGTTGGTATCAAAGCCGTCCATCTCAACGAGTATTGCATTTAGTGTTTGTTCGCGTTCGTCGTGTCCGCCGCCGGCAAAGCCTGCACCGCGTTTTCGCCCGATTGCGTCAACCTCGTCAAGGAAGATGATGCAGGGCGAATTTTCTTTGGCCTGCTTGAACAGGTCTCGTACTCGTGAGGCCCCGACGCCAACGAACATCTCTACGAAATCGCTGCCGGATATGCTAAAGAACGGCACATCGGCCTGGCCTGCTATGGCCTTTGCGAGCAAGGTCTTTCCGCAGCCCGGCGGGCCTACAAGTAGAACTCCGCGAGGGATACGGCCTCCCAGGCGTTGGAATTTTTTCGGATTTTTCAAGAACTCGATTATCTCAGCTACTTCTTCTTTTGCTTCCTCCACGCCGGCCACGTCCTCAAAGGTTACATTGGCGCGGTCTTTTCCCTGCAGCCGATGTTTGCTTCGACCAAACGACATCAGCATTCCGCCGGCCCCGCTGCGAAGGTTGCGGGCAAACAGAAAGTAGAAAAGACCCACTAAAATAATTATTGGCAGGAACATGCTTATCAAATTAAAAATCCAGGTATTAGGCTTGGCAGTGTCATTCTTTACGTTGTTTTCCTCCAACAACAACCCAAGCCGCTCGCCATTTACAGTCGGGGTAAAATAAACTACAAAAGTATCCTTACTCTTGCTTCCACGACCGGTAAGACCTGCGTCATTGAATTTACCTATTATCTCCATATCCTTTATAGTAACACTATCGATGTGCTTGTTCTGGACATGATAGACAAATTCATCCCATCTAATTTCATCGACCTTCTGCCACTGGTTGAGCATCATTATCATTGTGAATATCGCAATTGCGATTATAAGGTAGCTAAACGGCCCTCTCTTATAACGAGGCAGCGGCGGTTTTTTCCCCGGTCTGTTTTGTGGGCCGCGACGACTTGGCGGATTTGGCTTTTTGTCTTGTTTGTTGCTCATAATTCGTATTTCGTATCCCCGTTTTCACGGGGACGAGTTTACCCCTCCAAAAGCAGGTGTCCGGAGCGAAAAAGCTGGATTCCCGCTTCCGCGGGAATGACAAATACTGTTTCCGCAGCAGGAACTATTTGGTATTTTTTGATTTCATTCACGATACTACCATTTTCTTTCCATTAGTTCTACGATTTTCCTTGCCAGATTGTTTGCCGCAAGGCTTGAAGCGTATTTAAAATCCTGCTGTTGGTATTCAGAATAGCTTGCTGAGGCGGTGACCGATTGGTTATCAATGAGGAGCTCTCCTGTCATTAGGTTTTTCCAGTTTACGAGGGCCTCCAGCTCCACTTCTTTTTCGAGAACCCGGCCTGTTTCGCGTTCGGTGCTGAGGGCAAATTCGGCGATTGACACTATTTGGCCGCTTATTACGGTGTCGGCTCGGTCCCGGCTGGAGACTATCTTATAGGGCGTCTCTACCTCGATGCGCTTGGACAGGGCGTCGGAAAGCTCGTATTCGGTTCCTCGCCGAAAGGTCTGGTTGTCAAACATTTCCAGGCAGATGCTGTCCACCTTTTGTGGAAACAGCGATTCGTTGGAGTAGCCGCTGAGTTCGGCACATCCACATAGACCTAAACACGCAGCAGCAATTAGAATGGGAAAAAATACAAAGATTGAATAAATCCGAATCTCGACCCAGCAACGCTGGGTTCCGATCGATACCCGCCGCTGGCGGGTCGAAATCCGAAACAAATTCAAATGACAAAAATTCAAAATTCCAAACGTTTTAGTCATTTGGACATTTGGATTTTGATATTGTTTCGTGCTTCGAATTTCGTGCTTCGTGCTTTTCATAGTTTCGTATTTTATCCTCAATAGCTATTTCTTACTTTTTACTTCTTTTGTATCTTTGTCGCCCAAATTCGTGGTAAGCATTTCCTTTGCCATTTCTGCCGCTTTAGTGTCCGGCCAATCACTTATTACCATGTCAAAATAGAGATTGGCGGCCTGGCTCTTGTCGGTTCTTTGGTAGTACCGGCCGATACCAAATTGTTTGTAAGCTAATTGCTCGTCTATCTCTTTTATTATTTCATCAACATCTATTTCTTCGGCATTTTTGGGATATAATAAATTGAGTTTTTCGTAGCAGCTTTTCGCGGTGTTCAGGTTGGAGGCGTCATAAAATGGTCTTTTATGCTCAGGGTGATTGTTGTAGGCAGCGTGTGAGCATCGAGCCATACCAAGCAGGGCATCGGCGCCGGTTTTTCCTGTTTGCCATTGCAATGATATTTCCCACCATTTGAGGTATGCTTCGTTGAACTGTTTCCTTTTTTCGTAATGTTCAGCCACTGCTATAGAGGCCTTTAAACCGGTGGGGTTATCGAGGCCTGCCCGGTCAGTAATCTTTTCCATAATTTTGACACCCTCGGCGTATCCTTTCATCTTGATGAAACGAAGCACGCGTTTTGTGCGACCGCCTAAATAAGCGGTTGCTATTGCGTACTGCCTGTCCAAAACCAGCTCACGAGATTCGCTCTCGGGCTGTTCGTTAAGGAGCTTATCATAAGTCCTGATTGCCTTTGTGAGCCGGCCTTTTTCTTCGTATTTTTGAGCTACGACTACGGCGGCCTCGGCGCCAATTGGGGTGTTACCTGCACGGTCGATGACCCTTTCCATAATTTTGAGGCCATCGGAGAATGCTTTGGCTTGGAAGATGCCCAGGACAGTTTTTTTCTGACCGTCTAAGAAAGCCGTCGCTATTGCAAACTGGCTGTCTAAGGCCGCATCACGGAGCTTACTTTCCGGGTATTTGGTGAGCAGCTTGTCGTAGCTGTCGGCTGCTTTGATGAAATCGCCTTTGCAAAAGAGCATTTCAGCCTTGATAAAGGCGTCCAAATCAGGCCCTGCAATCTCGGGAAAGTCTTTTTTGAGTTTATCGAATGCCTCGCGAGCAGCCTTGGTTTGGCCGGTGTTGACCAGTTTTTTGGTTTCGGCTACCGCCAGCAGGAATTTGTCCTTACCCTCAGCGGAGACAGGCTTCCAATCCTGTCCTTTTTCCAAACGCCAGATATCCGCAGAGACCGTTGATGAAGCTGCTAAGACGGCTAATATTACCAGCGCTATAAATCGTATTCTGTATTTTGGCATATCTCAAATCCACCACTGCTTTCGTAGTTCGATAGTTTCGCCACAGCCCGGTATTATACTTGTTCCTGAGGCCATTGCAAACCTACACTTTAAAATATAGTATCTTCCGATTTTTTCATTAAAATTGCAAGAAAACTTGTTTTTTGTGTCTTTGGGGGTTATAAAACCATAAAGTGTGCCGTTTCCAATAAATACGTTTAACTTTTTGATTCGCCTTCGGCGAAGCTGTTTAAATAGATTCCTCCGCTTCGCCCCCGTGCTTTCTAAAGAAAGCAAGAAAGGGGGCTTCGGTCGGAATGACGGTAGGTGTAAAATGTGACACTCACTTTTTAGAGACGGTACTTGTCAACCGTATTTTGGGAAAGCTAATGGAGGTGCAAAATGGCTAAAGGTTTACTGATAATTATTATGACAATTGCGGTCGTCTTGAGTTTGTCTTTTATTGTCGGCTGCCAGTACGATGAACAGTGCGGTTTTAGGCTTGGCTTGGGAGAAGCTCGGTGCATAACGGTCGAGGATTATGTTGACAAGATGAAGGCCGGCTGGGTGGGACAGATGGCCGGCGTGGGCTGGGGCGGGCCCACCGAGTTCAAGTTTAAGGGTGAAATCATACCTGAGGACAAGATGCCGCAGTGGAAGCCCGAGCTGATTAACCAGTTCCGGCAGGATGATATTTACGTTGAGATGACTTTTCTGCGGACGCTTGAACTATACGGCTTTGACTGTTCTATCCGCCAGGCGGGTATTGATTTTGCCAACAGCGGCTACAATCTTTGGCATGCCAACAGGAATGGTCGTGATAATCTGCGGAAAGGAATTGCGCCGCCCGACTCGGGGCATCCGGAGTTTAACACACACGCCGACGATATAGATTATCAGATTGAGGCGGATTATGCAGGTTTGATTGCGCCGGGTCTGCCGAACGTGGCTATCAAGCTGGGCGAAAAATTCGGGCGATTGATGAACTATGGAGACGGCCTCTACGGAGGCCAGTTTGTCGGGGGGATGTATGCCGAGGCATTCTTTGTAGATGATATGGTAAAGATCGTCGAGGCGGGTCTGAAATGTATTCCGAAAGACAGTCAATATGCCGAATGTATCCGGGATGTGCTGGCGTGGTACAGGCAGAATCCCGATGACTGGGAAGTGACCTGGCAGCTTATTGAAGAGAAGTACCAGGACAATCCCGACTACCGTAGATTCTCCTGCAATAAGGAAGACTTTAATATCGACGCCAAGATTAACGGGGCATATATTGTGATGGGGCTGCTGTACGGTAAGGGAGACCCGGACGAGACGATAATTATCTCGACGCGCTGCGGTCAAGACTCCGACTGTAATCCATCCAACTCAGGCGGTATATTGTTTACCACTATCGGCTTTAAGAATCTGCCGGACAAATTCAAATCAGCATTGAATCCGGAGGGTAAGTTCAGCCATACGCCATACAATTTCCCGACGTTAGTGGAGGTGAGCAAGAAGCTTGTTCGCCAGGCGGTCAAGCGAGCCGGCGGGCAGATGGGCAAGAACGCCGAGGGCAAGGAGGTTTTCATTGTTCCAGTTCAGAAGCCCAAGCCCAGCAGGCTCGAACAGTGCTGGGAGGCCGGGCCAATTGCAAACAGTAAGTTCACCGAAGCAGAGATGGAGCAGATAAAGGTTCCGGAAGAATAAAGTGAACTAAAGTGACTAAAGTGACTAAAGTGACTAAAGTGAACTAAAGTGCCTAAAGTGAACTTCAAATTTAGGCACTTCAAACTTCAGC
>JBDRTM010000463.1:0-2236 GCA_043824065.1 Planctomycetota bacterium
CAACACATCCCATCATACGGGGGCAGGCCAGGTTTACTGTGTTGGCTCAGAACCAATCGGTATAGCCTCCTGGGCCAATGAGAACAAAGAGGCAGGTCTTATTCCAGCAGAGACAATCAATAGGTTCTTAGCTGCTGTCGCGCCGAAAGGCGTCCCCGCCGGAAGGCGTCCCCAAGCGGACAAGCGGATTGACGAAGATTATGAGGGTTTTGGGTCGGTTGGCTGTACAACTTCTGAGCTTCTTGACCCAGCGATGCGGTCTTTTTTGAAGATGCCGACAACTCTTAAAAATGGTGCTTATGTAACCGATGTCTATAATCTTGGCACCGGCTGCAATGTGCTCAAGAAAGCTGACGTCATATTAGCAATCGATGCAAACCCTCTCAACTCTTACGGCCAATTCATGCACCCAAAATACGAACGGCTTAATTTCAATTATCTGATTACAAGTAAAACTGTCGGCGAGACGGTTTTGTTCGAGCTTTGGCGAGATGGCAGGAAAATACACCTCGGCGCCGAGGTTAAGAGCTTCAAGGCCTCAGAAATGCTCGTACCCTATCATGAATATGATCAGCAGCCGGAATACATCATCACAGGCGGTTTTATTCTACAAAAACTTACCCGTGAGTATCTAAAACGATGGGGCGATGATTGGACAGGTAAGGTCTCGCCGCATCTGTATCATTATTATCGTGACTTTGCCTTCAAACCCACCTCCGAACGCAATAATATCGTGATACTAAGTTACGTCCTGCCGGCTGACATCAACCTCGGCTACAGTGACCTTAGACAAATTGTTGTCAAAAAGTTTAACGGCATGACCATACGTACCATCGCAGACATCCTGACCGCCCAGAAATTGAATCCCGAATCTAATTATGATGTAATCGAATTTGAGCTGGATAATCCGGTGATAGTTGTCCCTCGTGAGCAATTACCCGCAGCCGATATGTTTATCAGTAAGAGATACGGTATTCACGAACTTCTAAATATAAACTAATTCAGTCCGGCAACTCCATAGCAATCAAAGAAGGCCTGACGGGAATGCGGCAATTACCTAAAGGTAAACAGGTTTGAGTCAGGCAGCGATGATTGCGAGCACCGCACCGGATTCTCAGGAGGAATGTAAAATAAACTAAGATATTGGCTGAATTACGCTAACGTCATTCTATTACAACAATTACAGATAACATCGTGCCGAATGAGATTTCTTAGTTCATTAGGAGAGGGTAGGGTGCGATATTTCGCACCACTTTGACTTCGACATTGGACATTCAGATTCGATACCGAAGGTTCGCCAGTGGAGAATTCGATCTTCTTTTTTCCCTTTTTCATTTGACTTTTCAATTCTTTTGTGTTATTTTCTGTCCCTAAAGGCGTGAGGCATCTGCGAGCGGAAACAACACGAGAAACGATATTTGATATACGCTTCCTTAGCCTGCCCTGCCTGCCCTCCGTAGCTTTAGCGAAGGGGGGAGCGCAGTCGAAGGATACCAATTTTTTTGGCGGGAATTGTGGGTTTGTGGTGCAACGCCAGCATTTGATTGGATTTGTATATTTGGACTTTATAAAGGAGAAAGCAAGTAAAATGCATTAAGGTTAGTGTTTCTAGTTAAAAGGTGTAAGTACGAAAAAAAAGAAGTGAACTTTTGTTGGAAGGGACTAGGATATGGCAATATCAAAACAGGTTTCCAAAAAAATATGTAAATCGGCTCGGGAAGGTAAAATGTGTGTTCAGATACAAAGAGAGGATTTTCCTGACCTTAGTTGGTGGGACATTCGGGGAGTTCTTGAAGAGGCTGGAACGTCAAGCTCTCGAGGGATAATGCAGGAGATTTCAAACAAACTAAATAGAGCAAGTAGAAACGTGGGAGATAAAAGACTTTCCACTGACTTATTAAGGGTAAGGAAATTGGCAAGGCAACTGTATGAGAGAACCAAAGAAGACTACAAGAGATTGAGCAGAATTAGGAAGGCAGTTGAATGTTGATGGACCTTGGCGGGCATTGACTGCCCCCCGCATGTCATCGGCGGGGATCCAGTCCCTAAGCTCCAAACCCTAACAACTGGCCGCGAGAGACGAGACACGAGCCACGAAATTGGCGGGAATTGCGGGTTTGCTTATTTGTATGTGAGCTTTAGTTGTGAAGGGATTGATGTGTGATCGGGAAAATCTCAGAAATTATAGAGGTTTTTTGATAAGTGTAAAGTTCATGATATGTAACGAGGCATTATG
>JBDRTM010000464.1:0-4611 GCA_043824065.1 Planctomycetota bacterium
GCCCAAGAACAAGTAAGAGCTCGATTTCGCATCTCAGGGCAAAGAAGGCCACGAAAAGATTAAACAGGCCCTTTCCCAAAATCGCCCATATGAGCTGGCTTTTGTCGATATGCGTATGCCTCCGGGCTGGGACGGCCTCGTAACAATAGAGCACATCTGGAAGACCGACCCTAACATTCAGGTCGTCATCTGTACAGCCTATTCCGACTATTCCTGGGAAGATATAAGCCAGCGGCTCGGAAGGTCGCAAAATCTTCTGATTCTCAAAAAGCCCTTCGACAGCGCCGAAATCGCTCAACTCGCCGCCACACTGACCAAAAAATGGACCTTAGCTAAGCAGGCATCTATGAAGATGGACGAATTAGAGCAAATGGTCAAAGAACGAACGCATGAGCTGGCAACAACCAATAAGCATATCCAACAAGAAATCGCTGAGCGCAAGCGGGCAGAGGAGGCGCTGCGGCAGAGTGAAGAGCGGTTGAAGATATTATTTGAATCCGCCCCTGATGCCATTTTCTTGAACGACGCCAAGGGTAATTTCGTCGATGGTAATAAAGCTGCGGAGGAAATGGTTGGATATGCGAAAGAGGAATTAATTGGAAAGAATTTGTCTGAGACGGGATTGCTGTCAGAAGAGCAAATACCGAAAACAGTCAAACATTTAGAAGATATTGCTATGGGCAAACCCACAGGGCCGGATGAGTTTACCTTAAAAAGGAAAGACGGCAGTTATGTTATAGTTGAGATAAGAACTTTCCCCGTAAGAATAAGGAACCAAACATTAGGGTTAGGCATCGCACGCGACATCACCGAGCGCAAGAAATCCGAACTCAGTCAGAATGAACTTATCACAAAAGTGGATAAAATTAACAGAGAGCTGAATGATTTTGCGTCCATAGTCTCGCATGATTTGAAGGCGCCGCTGCGAGGGATTAAGACCTTGGCCAATTGGATATTAGCCGACTGTGCGGACAAGCTTGGTGACCAGGCCAACGAGCAAATAAATCTGCTTTTGGACCGCGTAGAACGGATGTATAACCTGATTGAGGGTGCTCTTCAATATTCAAGGCTCGGCCAGACAAAAGGAAAACAGATTCAGGTCAATCTCAATAACTTTGTTCCGGAAATTATTAATATGGTTGTTCCGCCGGAAAACATTACAGTTACAATAGAAAACGAACTGCCTGTAATTGAGTGTGACGAAACTCGTATTATGCAGGTATTCCAGAATCTGCTGAGCAACGCTATAAAATATATGGACAAGCCACAGGGCTGGATAAAAGTCGGCTGCGTCGAACAGGACGGCTTCTGGAAATTCAGTGTCGCTGATAATGGACCTGGTATCGAAGAAAAGCACTTCGAGAAAATCTTTAAAATATTCCAGGCATTGCCGACCTCTCCCGATTTCATAGGCACCGGCGTCGGACTTACTGTGGTAAAGAAAATTGTCGAGTTATATGACGGAAATATCTGGGTCGAATCAAAAGTTGGCCAAGGAAGCACTTTTTTCTTTACTCTGCCAAAGCAGAAGGGACCCCGCCTTGCGGGAACCAAAATGGGGGCTAAAAAATGAGAAGCTCGAAGCCGATATTGCTCATTGAAGATGATAACGTGGATGTGATGACCGTGGAACGTGCGTTCAGAGACCTGAAGATTGCAAACCAGCTCGTTAGCACGAGCAACGGCGAGCAAGCTTTGGAGTATCTAAGAACCAACGGCAATAAAAAGCCATGCGTAATCTTGTTGGATTTGAATATGCCGAAGATGAACGGCACCGAATTTCTAAAAATCGTAAAAACAGACAAGGCCTTGAAAAAGATTCCTGTTGTAGTGCTGACTACATCCAGCCAACAGCGGGATGTAGTCGAAAGCTTCAAGCTCGGCGCTGCCGGTTATATGGTCAAATCTGTTGATTATGGAAAGTTTGTGGAAACAATCAGAACAATTAACCTGTATTGGACTTTAAGTGAGCTGCCGTCAAATGGAGATTAAAACCATGGAAAATATAAGATACAAGATTTTGCTCGTTGAAGACAACGAGCTCGACCAGATGGCTTTTAAGCGCTGTGTGGACGATAACGCCATTCCCTACGATTGCACAATCGCCGGCTCTGTTTCAGAGGCCCGAGACGCATTGGATTGCGACCGGTTTGATATTATAATTGCCGACCACTCGCTCGGTGACGGCACAGCTTTTGACATCCTGGATTTGGCCAAGGACACTCCCATTATAGTAGTTACCGGATCAGGTGATGAGGAAACAGCCGTCAAAGTCTGGAAGGCCGGCGCTTATGACTATCTGATAAAGGACCTGGACCAAAACTATCTCAAAGCCATTCCGATAACCGTCGAAAATGCCGTCAGCCACAAGATGGTCGAAAAGAAACTCCAATTGCTCTCGGGCGCTGTTATGAGCACCGACGATAGCGTCTATATTACCGATATGCAGGGCAGGATTATCTTCGTTAACAAGGCATTTTGCAACACTTACGGGTACGAGGAACAGGAGATTATCGGAAAAAACAGCGCTGTCCTCTGGATAGGAAAACATCAGAACGAAAATACCAGAAGTGTCTTCCAGACCCGAACTGTTGGAAGCTCCTGGGAAGTTGGGTTCTACCATAAACGAAAGGACGACAGCGTATTTCCGGTCTCTCTTTCAAGGTCAACCATCAAAGATTCAAACGGAAACGAAGTTGCGATTGTCGGAGTCGCTCGTGACATTTCCGAGCGAATCCTTATAGAGGACGAGCTCAGAACCGAAAATCAGAATTTGAAGAAACGAATTAAGGAGCTGGAAGAAAAACTTGCAATAGAGCATAGCTATTCAGCTCCGAATGCTTAAACTCGTTCGAGCCTTTTCCTTTCGGGCCTTTAACGGGGCTTAACGCTCGCAGCCCTTTCAGCATTGTATGGAGTATGATGGTTGCAGAACAAAACAAAGAAAGAACCTGCCTTTTAAAGGGAGCGTAATGGCGGAAAAAAGCAGCAGACCACAACACAGTGAATTGGTCGAGAGCCAGATAAGACATAGCTGCTCCACCCCTTTGCCGCCCACCTCCAGGAGCTGGCTGAAAGTGGGCGATATAATGACTGAAGATGTCACTACTGTCTGTCCGGGAAGCTCTGTGGTCTCGGCTGCCAAGATCATGTCGGATAAAAACATATCCTGCATCATTGTTTCAGACAACGGAGATTTGTCAGGAATTATTACAGAGACAGACCTGCTGAAAAGGGCAGTAGCTGACAGTAATGATTTCCGCAAGATGAAAGTAGAGCACATAATGACCTCTCCTGTCCGGAGCGTGCCTCGTAATCTTTCGGTCCTGGAAGCCGGCAGAATCATAGAAGACGAGAACATCAGACGACTTGTCGTACTGGAGGAGGAACGGCTGGTTGGTATCATAACACAAACCGATATTGTCCGAGTCCTGACATCCTATGGCATGTGGAAAAATGTCTCAGAGCTTATGACCTCTGATGTGGCTGTTATAGCCGATTCGGCAACTGTCAAAGAAGCTGCAGAGGTCATGGCTTCACGAGACATATCCTGTCTGGTCGCTATGGATAACGACGACGTTGTGGGCATCTTTACGGAACGAGACCTTCTCAAAAGGGTAATCGCCCTGAAGCGAAATCCGGCCCAGACCATTTTGAAAAACGTAATGTCTTCTCCGGTGATGAGCGTACCTTCCAACTACTCTATTCCAAGTGCCAGCAAAATGATGGAGAAGATGAGAATTCGCCGGCTGCTCGTTATGGATGACAGCACTTTACTCGGAGTAGTAACTCAGACCGACATTCTCAAGGCCATAAAAGGCAGGCTCCTGGAAGAGGAAGAAAACTACTTCAGTCTTCTGAACGAGTCCCGCAACTGCATTTATATCGTCGATTTGAATAATAATACAACCTACGTTAATCCTGCCTTAATGAAATTGCTGGAGATAACCGACCCGGACGAGCTTATCAACAAGCAGTTTTTGCCGGAACGGTTCTGGGACAATCCTCACCAGCGAGACCGGCTCCTGGACCAGTTTAAAAAAGCAAGTGTCGAAGTCGAAGAGCTGACCCTGAGAACCGCCAAGGGCAAGAAGCTGTTTGTTACGCTGTTCTCAACCCGCACCAAGAACATCAAAGGCCAAACTAATGGAAGCCAGGGCGTTCTTTACGATATCACCGCGAAAAAGGAGCTGGCAACCCTCAGAGAAATGGAGCACCGACTGCGCAGCAGTGAGGACCTCTTGAGAGCAACTCTTGAATCTACTGCTGATGGTATTCTGGTGGTTGATGAAAAAGGCCACCTCAGCCATATGAACAACCGATTTGCAAAGATTTGGGATATCCCTGAAGAGCTGGTTCAGCAGCGAAATGACCAGAAACTACTCGAACATCTTGGCTGCCGGTTAGATGACCCATCGGCCTTTCTTGAAAAGCTGCAAGCTGCCTGTCCTGCTGACCAGGACAGTTCCGACATCTTGTACTTAAAGGAAGGTAAGGTTCTGGAAGTATATTCCCTGCCATTGATTCGAGAAGGAAGATTTGCAGGACGGGTTTGGAGTTTTCGCGACGTCACTGAGCGAAAGCAAGCTGAGGAGGCGCTGCGGAAGGCTC
>JBDRTM010000465.1:0-2724 GCA_043824065.1 Planctomycetota bacterium
ACATCCCTGTCGGGACAGCTGGTTTGAAGTAAGTGCCTAAAGTTGTAGATTATATTTTCACTTTAGCTCACTTTAGGCACTTTAGCTCACTTTTATCCTTTGTTATCCTTTCACTCGCGTTACATACTCGCCCGTACGGGTATCGACACGGATAACCTCGCCGAGTTTAATAAAAGGCGGCACCTGCACGACCAAACCGGTTTCGAGCGTTGCAGGCTTATTTTGATTTGTCGCCGTGGCGCCCTTAATCTCAGGCGGAGTATCGGTAACTTTCAAATCAACCGCATTGGGCAGAGTAATTATAAAGGGCTTACCCTGATACATACTGACCTGTAGCTGAGTGTTCGGCTTTAGATACTTCGGCCCATCACCGAAGGCATCATCATCGAGACTAATCTGGTCGTAGGTCGAAGTGTCCATCAAGACATGTTCGCTTCCGGATGAATAAAGATATTCGTACGTTCCCTTGTCAAGATACGCCTCTTCAACGTTCTCCTCCGAGCGCAAGCGGACATTTTGAATTGAGCCGTCGGTCAGACTTTTTAGCTTTGTCTGATAAACCGCGCCGCCTTTGCCCAACTTGACGTGCTGATAATCAACAATTGCGTACAATTTGCCGTCGATCTTAACGGTCTGACCTTTTCTCATCTCAGAGGCTCTCATTTTTTACTCCTACACTTCGAATAGCTCACGGGGTAGTTTTGACTGCCGGATTATCGACTGAAGCGTACCAATCCGTATGGTTGGGTGAATGGGCACAGGAACGGTTATCGTTGACGACTCGGTCTTCTTCTGCATTACAACATGGCTTCCACGCTGCCGGACATTTACAAAACCATGCTGCTCAAGAAGCTTACACATTTGTTTACCTGAGAATACCCGTAGTTTACTCAACTGCCACCTCCAGGCGAGTAATGAAGACCTCATCGTGAAATCGTTCTTTTATCTCGGCTTCTGATGCAGTTTCAAAAAACAATTCTATCGCTTCGATCAGGTTTTTCCTTGCCTCTTCCACAGAATCGCCCTGACTTGCAATATCAAGCTCCGGGCATAGCGCGGTATATCCGTCACTTTCGTGCTCGATAATTGCGGTAAAAGAATGCTGTTTTTTCATTTATGTACCTTTCTTTAACTGCTACGTTGTTAACGCTGCATACCCGATAAATTCTTTCATTTGTAATGTGTCTTATATTTACCAAATAAGTATTGCAAAATTGCCATAAAATGTCAACAAAACGAAAAATACAATATTTGTTCCAAAGATTGTGGAACTTTGTTAAACGCCCAAATTGTTGTGCCTATACAACTCGCTGAACCGCAAGCACTTGGTACCCGAAATGCCCGACTAAAGAATCTGGGACAACAACGGAATTCGTAAAACGCGATATATCGCAATGCAAGGTACCGGCCTTAGGCATGTATCGAAAGGAAAACATCATGGAATAGGCTCAGGATTATCCTTGCAAGGCACAAGGAGTTTCTTTTTCTCTCCACCCACCGCCCAATCCTTGCGGAAATCTATCCTAAAGAGAATCGCCATAATGGTCGATATAAAAAAAGAGGAACGGTACAAAATGAAAAAAACAAGCGACAGTAATAAAACAATCAAATCCAAGCCGTCGTTATACTATGGGCTCAATGCTCACAAATGGGCCACCAAGATGGAAGTACGACGCCTTCTTTCAGGAAAGCCCGACCTCGAGCTAAAAGCAGACCCCAAAAAGACTCAGTAACCTCTGGCCAGGCTGGATTGGCCAGCTTGTTCACATCAGGTTCGCCCGGCCCACACTGCGCCATCACCTCGATATGGAACAACCGCTGTTAATTTAAGAGGCAGGGCTACGGATGAGTTGGTGTATAACCTAATTTCCCCCAACAACCCTTCTGCATCCTGTACAGGTCCCGGTAACCCGCGGGTGTTTGCGGTGTCCACCCAACCTGGGGACCCGTGTTTTCCTCGTCTCTGGCATGCTTTATCGTATCGGTGCCCTTCCACTTCCAGTGGTCACTGTGTCCATCTGCAAAGGAGAGGGTCGTCCCGTCCCCATGTCGGACCGGAGGACTATCAAACCAGTACTCATCTCTATAATAAACAGCATAAGCATCCGGAGTCATATAGCCTTCATCGATGAAAACAAGTCTGTAGGGAGGTGCCGGATTATGAATCTCAGTCCTTTTCTTGATGTGTGTATTAGGTACTCCTTGAACCCAGGTATGGTTAACAGCATTCATAGAAAACATGATAGCGTATGTCAGTGCCTCTTCTTTACGCCCAGTCGGGCACCTGTACATTTTGACATCCTTAACATAAGGCCACAAGGCGCCGTCCCTGATCGCGTCCTGCTGGGCATCCCACCCGGTTGCAAGCCGATCCACCCAGGCCACCTCACCTGCGTGTTTGCCCCAGCCCGTGGTGGCATTGCTATAGCCTATGGCGCCGTTGACGAGGACATCATCGTTTTCATCGGCGTACATAATCCACGCCAACCCCAGCTGCTTCAGATTACTAAGGCAAACCGAACGCCTGCCCTGTTCCCTGACACGGTGCAGTGCCGGTATCAATATTGCCATCAGTACTGAGATAATGGCGATTACCACCAAAAGCTCTATTAATGTCAACCCTTTTCCTTTATACATATCAGTTCTCCTATCTTTATAAAGAAAACGTATTACCGAAAAATTCGGTTGGATTATGATGATGCCACGGCTTTTTCAACCATTTTC
>JBDRTM010000466.1:0-3703 GCA_043824065.1 Planctomycetota bacterium
AATAATGACAAAAGTAAGCGAAAAATCAGAGAACAGACTCAGCATTTCTATGCCGGTCCAATATGTAAAAGGCGTAGGCCCGGCCAGAGCCGAGACCTTCTCAAAATTGGGTGTTGAAACGGTCGGGGACTTGTTGGAGTATTTTCCACGTGACTGGAATTTTGTTCCCGAGCCGACAAAGATAGCTCAAATGCAGCCTGGCGAGGACACGGCTGTTATTGGTCTTGTCGAATCAACAGACTACCAGGATTATCGCAGGCAGCCGCTGTTCGAAGCAGTCATCAGTGACGATTCGGGCGTATGCAGGATTATATGGTTCCACGGTGGATTCCTTCGCAACCAATTAGCACCCGGCCAGGTAATAATTGCGTCGGGCAAGGTTACTCTATACAAACATCAGTTACAGCTTACCAATCCGAAGTTTGTGGTACTCGATGAAGAACATATCCGGTCGGCCGAATATTTTAGCGGCGGAGTTTATCCGGCCTGCAAAGGACTGAGCAGCAGGCAAATCAAAAAGATAATCGGACGTGTGCGGCAGGCAGCTGATAAGCTGGTGCCGGAGTTTTATGTCAAAAGTTTTTTGAAGAAAGCAAACCTTATCAGCAGAAAGGACGCATTTCGGTGGATACATCTGCCGCCGGACGAGGAGAAACTGGCACAGGCAAAACGCAGATTAAAGTACGATGAGCTGTTTTTAATGCAGTTAGGATTGGCGCTTCGACGGTACAAGGTTCAGCATTTTTCGGCGGCGAGGCCGTGCATTTGCACCGAGGAAATCGACAGCCGAATCAGAAAGCGTTTTCCGTTTTTGCTCACCGAGGACCAGGACGGTGCAATCGCCGAAATCGCTGCGGACATGAGCAGACATGAGCCGATGAATCGGCTGTTGCAGGGTGATGTAGGTTCGGGCAAAACGGTGGTGGCGCTTTATGCCGCTTTGCTGGCAATTGCCAACGGGGCGCAAGCGGCAATTATGGCGCCTACGGAGATTTTGGCCGGCCAACATTCTCTAAGCATTGAAAGGTATTTGAGGAACAGCAAAGTAAAAAGAGTGTTGGTAACGGGGGGATTGACCGGCAAAAAAAGAACGGAGCTTTTGGAGCAGATAAGAAGCGGCGAGGTTGATATTGTCGTTGGGACGGTGGCATTGCTGCAGGCAGATATTGAGTTTCAGAAATTAGGATTAGTTATAATTGATGAGCAGCACAAATTCGGAGTCGCACAAAGGGCACAACTGCGAAAGCAAACCACTCCGCACTGCCTTGTTATGACGGCTACGCCTATTCCGCGGACGCTGGCGATGACTGCATTCGGTGATTTGGACGTATCCGTTATCAAGCACTCGCCGCCGGGCAGAGGCACCGTTATTACCCGCTGGGTCGAGCGACACAACCGGCCGAAAGCGTATGAGTTTATCCGCGAGCGTTTGAAGGCAAGGAAACAGGCGTATTTTGTTTATCCTCGGATTACTGCCGTTGAGCAGGACAACGAGGTCAGGGCTGCAACCGATGAGTGGAAGTATCTTTCTACGGAAGTATTTCCGGAATTTACCGTTGAGCTTCTGCACGGACAGATGCCATCGGCCAAAAAGCAGCAGACTATGTCGGAGTTCCGCAAAGGTAAAACCAATGTGCTGGTGTCAACCGTTGTAGTTGAGGTCGGGGTTGATGTGCCGAACGCGACAATAATGGTCATAGAAGGAGCGGACAGATTCGGATTGGCCCAGCTGCACCAGCTGAGAGGGCGTATCGGAAGAGGAGAAGCTAAGTCATATTGTTTTTTATTCGCTGAGACCGACAGTGAAATAGCTCAAAGCAGACTCGAAGTAATGATCAGAAGCAATGATGGCTTTGAGATAGCCGAGCATGATTTGCGGCTGCGCGGGCCGGGGGAGATGTTCAGCACACGACAGCACGGACTGCCGGATTTGAAAATCGCAAATATAGTCGATGACTTCGACCTGCTGGTAATGGCTCGGAAAAACGCATTCGAGCTGGTCTCGCAGGACCCGATGCTAACAAAGGCCGAGAACAGAAATATTCGCCAGGCTTTGTTGGCTAAGTTCGGGGATGCGCTGGGATTAGCAGATGTCGCTTAGATTTTACTTTAGTTTTTGAAATATTTAATGCGATAAAAGTTCATGATTTTATGATTAAGGTTTGTTAGAATCTCGGTGACTCGTTCCAAGTCTGATTTGACAGGCTGAAAGTTTGAGACAGAAAAAAGTTTATTAGTTTATCATAAGAAAGATTTGTATATGAAGTCAAACACCGGGTTTGCTAACTTTTTAAAGTCGCTATCGCCGGTTCGTTTAGTTACTTTGGGATATTTGTCTTATATTCTATTGGGATGGTTGATTTTGTGTCTGCCTGTGGCACGCCGAGGCTCTGATATGAACAGCCTGGATAATCTGTTTATTGCAGTTTCGGCGATTTCTACAACCGGACTGGTGACGGTGGATATTTCAGAGCATTATACGCTTTTGGGCCAAATTGTCATTCTTCTATTGATTGAACTTGGAGGAATCGGGTATATGACTTTTGGTTCCTTTGTCATTCTTTCGCGTGGAAGAAAGTTATCAGATCTTCGGGCAGGGGTTTCGAAGAATATTTTTAGTTTGCCCAATAATTTCCGGTTCGACAAATTTATTCGAAGCGTAGTTATCTTTACAGTTGTCATAGAGTCTATAGGAGCGGCTGCTCTGTACGTTATCTTTAGTTCTGCCGGGGTCAAAAACCCGTTTTGGAATAGTGTGTTTCATAGTGTATCAGCCTTCTGTACCGCCGGCTTTAGTCTCTTCAAAAACAACATGGAATCTTTTTCAGGTAATTTCTGGTTGAACACTGTTATCGTCCTTCTAAGTCTTATAGGCGCGGTGGGTTTTATTGTGCTGGTTGATGTATGGCGAAGGATAACGGGAAAAATTCATCATATTACGCTTACAAGTAACATCATTTTGAGGATGTCACTTTGTTTGCTCGCCATAGGCACATTCTTATTTTTACTCACGGAGCCGCTGATGAGATCCTTGGCTCTGGAATCACGAATCATGGTCTCCGTGTTCCAGGCAATGACCGCTATGACTACCGTTGGATTCAATAGTGTTCCTATTGGGTCGCTGGCCTCATCTTCTCTTGTAATACTGGCCTTTCTTATGATTATTGGAGCCTCTCCTTCGGGAACCGGTGGCGGAATAAAGAGTACGAGCTTCACGGCACTTGTTGGGGTAATACGAAGCACATTGAGAGGCGATACGAGAGTTCGTTTTCTTGGCAAAGCAATTCCACAAAGAAGGGTACAAGCTGCAATGGCTAATATTGGATCTTATCTTTTTGTGCTTGTCCTTGGAATTTACGCACTTACACTTACAGAGAGTTCTGCATTTAGGGACATTTTCTTCGAGGCTGCTTCGGCTTTGGGAACCGTCGGTTTAAGCACAGGAATTACGTCAACTCTCTCGGGGCTTGGAAAAATAATAGTCTGCGCTCTTATGTTTGTTGGGCGATTAGGTCCTCTTACATTTGCAATAGCTTTATCATCGAAGCCTTTACTGGATGACGACATTGACAATGATCTGGCAGTGTAGATTTTATGAATTTTATATACATTGGGCAAAAATAAGACAATAATTTTAATTTATGCCTATAGATTATAAAAACAAACGGCTGGAGAGGGTTTTAATCGGCGTCAATGCTTTGAC
>JBDRTM010000467.1:0-2670 GCA_043824065.1 Planctomycetota bacterium
CATGCCGTTCGTAATAGTGAGCAAACGATGTGGCCGTTTCCAGCAGATGAAAGACAACGCTTATATGCCCTCTCAAAACAGGCAAGTCTGTATCCAGCTCTTCTGCTTCGGTGCCTGAGACGAATGTATCGTACAGTGACTGAAGGTTGTGGAACCGAAGCTCGATACTTCGCAGCTTTTCCTCACTAATTGAATTCAGGACGTAGGAAGCGTATTCTTCAGGCTTGGCCCGACTGGCAGCGCGAACATCTTTACTTTCAGCGGCCAGGTTCAAAAAGGCGGTGGCAAGTAAAGTTACTGTCTCCGAGACCGTTTCTATCCTGCGTGTCCCGCAGTCGTGTGGTAGTCGGCCGGGAGGAAGCTCCTCGGTGTAAGATTTCTCACGCAAACTTCGCGATGGAACCGTAAGGCCAAGCTGAGAGGCCCTGACGACCATTTGCTCTGCCGCCCGCGAAAGCACATCGCCGGTAAACTCAAGCGATTCTTCTGTGGCCTTGACGAAATCCCGCTCAATCGGCAAAAGCCGATACGCGGGCAATGAGTGTTGAATGTGGAGCAGCTCGTAACTTACATCGGAAAAAAGCTTAATCGCCGCTGTCAGTGACCTGAACGAACACCACCGGCAGCTGTTGCCTGCATCGTAGGCGTCAAGAAGCTCCTCAAGCTGCAAAGATTGCGAAAACAATTCGCCCAGAAACGGACGTACCAGAATTTTATCGCTCGATTTGCACTGCGACAGATAGCACGCCAGGCCAAGCAATGTCTGGGCACGTTTTGTTATCAGCTCCTGAAAATCTTTATGAGCGATAGTTACCGAAACCATATTATTTTCGTTTGTCCTTTTTCTTTAACGGAATTATCTCCGGCTCACCGAAACCTTCGGGTATCTTAAACTCAAAGACCTTACCGTCGATTTTTCTATTGACCTTCGGCTTGAGAAATTTTATCTCGTAAATATCCTTTTGCTCTACCGGCTCGGTAGCCGGCTCGGTTGAAACGGCGAATACTTTCGCTGGTAGGCCTAATTTCTTATCAATCCAGAAATCGATATATACATAGTCATCCTTATAAACCGAATTCGGCTTAACTTTCAAGTGTAATTGAATAAAGTCCTCCGGCTCGGACTTTTTTTGCTCAACCAACGTTATCTGAAACTGTTTTTTCAAATCTTCTATCTTAGTAAAACCAATCATCGGCAAATTCCTGCTGGCCAAATCAAAAGCATCCACCGGCTTATTGGGCTCCTTCGCCTCGGCTAACTGATAATACTTAACTGACTCGATTTCGTAGTCGATATTCACCAGCCAGGTGAATTGGTATTGGTAGCCGGCAAGAGTAAGACTGGCGCCGTCGAGCACGATATATTGTATGGAGTATTTTCCTTCTTCCTCGTCTTCTTGCTTAAGCGTTTCAAAATTTATTCTCAGCTTCGATTTCTTGTCAAACCGTTCATAATACAAAGTACCTTTCCTGATAGTTTCTGAGCCAAATAACAATGGCTGAATGAACCCATATTCAATCTCTGCCTGGTAGGACGTAAGCTCCAGGGCTTTCTTGTTCAACCGTTTTAAGACCGTATCAACCGTATTAACCTTTTCTTCTACCGGCTGCTCCGTATCTGAACTTTTCGGGCACTGAGAAGCCCAATCCGCCACAGGCGAGCTCACCGTCCATAACAGGATAACGACCGCTTTGATAATTATCTTTGTATTCATTATTCCGATCTCCTTACTTAATGATTGGTGAGTGGTTAATTGGTGAGTGAATATTCACTACTCACTACTCACCACTTACTACTCACCACTTACTTTCCTCTCTGCGCTACTTTTTACCTTCGATAATTTCAAGTACCCGGCTGATATCTTCAATACAAAAATCCGCATGTTCGGTAAACTCGTCGGCCTGTTCGTGATTGACCAGAAGCACTGCAACAGCACCTGCTGCCTTTGCACAGAGTAAATCAAAAAGGTAATCGCCCACCAACAAAGTTTCTTCCGGCTTTACGCCGAACTGCCGAGACAACTGCAGCACCCCGAAAGCATCTGGTTTGACCGGCCCATCTTCCCGGCCAATAACAGCATCGAATTTCAGCTTGTGCTTGCGAGCGATAGCAAGGGCATTGCTTCGCTTGTTACGCGTCAATACCCCGATATGAATCCCTGCTGCACGAATTGCCGAAAGTGTCTGTTTCGCATTGGCGTTGAGTTTGGATTCCGTTACCGCTTGTTGCTCGTGATAGTATAGTATTTTCTCCGCATCCTGCCGTTGTTGGGCGGTCATCTTTTCCATCGACTCCAGAACAGGCCCGGAATCTCTGGCTAAGCCTATTTCTTCCCGAATGGCGTCAAAATCAAAGTAAGGCTGGGTTATTGTGCCATCCAAATCAAATATCACAGCTTTAATCGACATCACATTACACTTTAGTCACTTTTCATACTTTGCGGTTTCTTACGTAGTAATTCAATAAAATATCGGCCAGCCTGGCCTAAAATTTTAGCCTTTCGAAGAATTATTCCAGTAGGCCTGACAAATTTTTCATTTGAAAAGGCAATCGCCTTTATTGTTCCACTGCCTAATTCCTGAAGAATTGCGGTTTGAGGCAATATACTTATCCCTGAGTTTATTTCCACCACCCGTTTGACCGTTTCGATGTTATCGAATTCCATCACC
>JBDRTM010000468.1:0-2633 GCA_043824065.1 Planctomycetota bacterium
CTGGAAAAAGATGACCCCGAAGAAGATTTGAACGACGAAGAAGCGTGAAGCAAAATACGAAATTCGAAGCACCTCTGCTTTGATGGTACTAAAATTGTCCCTGTGAAAACGAGGTTGCGATATTCGGACTTTTACGCTATCGGCAAGAGGCTGATATGAAGAACAGCAAAGAGTATTCTAAAAAAATACAAAGGTTGTACCGCTCATTGAGCCGGAAATATCCGAAAGTTCAAAAAGTTACCCACGATGAACCGGCGGACGCAATTGTCTATGCTATCATCCGCGCCGAGCTGAGCGAGAAGGCAACAGCTACTGCGATTAAGAAATTCGCTGATTATTTCGTTGACCTGAACGATTTGCGGGTTTCGCGAACGGAAGAAATTGTTGAAATGTTGGGCGCCGATACATCTGTTACAAGGACTATAGCCTCGACAATCACTACGGTCTTGAGGGCTGTATTCAACGAATATCATAAAGTGAGCTTAGAGGTATTGAAAAAAACAGGCAAACGTCCCGCTCGTCAGATTCTTGAGAAGATGGAAGGTACCAGCCAGTTCGTAGTCGATTATTGTATGCTCACGTCTCTGCAAGGCCACGCCATACCGCTGACCAAAGGAATGATGGAATATCTCAAAAGCAAGGAGCTGGTCTATCCTGACGCTGACGAGCGGCAGATAGGAGGCTTTTTGACTAAGCAGATTTCAGCCAACAAGGGATATGATTTTTATGCCCTCTTGCGGCGCGAAAGTGAAGCACGCAGGAGTAAAAAGAAGAAAAAAAACAAAACTACTTCCAAAAAAAACTGAAACTAAAAGCAAAAAGAAAACTACGAAAAAAAGAAAGAGCAAAAAGTGAGTAGTTAATTGGTAAGTGGTGAGTAGTGAGCGGTCAACTCACAAATCAACCAATTATAAGATGTGAAAAAATGTCAGAACAGATATTAAAATTAGGTATTCCCGCAGGCAGTTTGCAAAAGGCAACCATCGAACTTTTTGGCAAAGCCGGATTCCACATTGCCGATTCCGAAAGGAGTTATTTGCCTCGTATAGATGACGAGCAGATCCGCCTTACCATGCTGCGAGCACAGGAGATGGGCAGATACGTGGCCGACGGCGTTCTTGACGCCGGCATTACCGGCTACGACTGGATAATAGAGAATAACTGCGATGTGGTGGATGTCAGTGAGCTTGCCTACAGCAAAGCCACGAACAATCCAGCCAGATGGGTGTTGGCTGTGCCTGATGAATCGCAGGTTAAAAGGGTGAAGGATTTGGCCGGGGGTATAGTCGCAACCGAGCTGGTTAACGTAACAAAAAAATTCTTCGCAGATAAAGATATCAACGTAAAGGTTGAATTTAGCTGGGGCACTACCGAGGTAAAGGCCCGGCTGGTCGATGCAATAGTAGAGCTTACCGAGACCGGCAGCTCACTGCGGGCAAACGAGCTGCGCATTATAGATACTGTGATAACCTCTACCACAAGGTTTATCGCAAATAAGCAGGCCTGGGACGATAAGTTCAAGAGACAAAAAATAGAAAATATCTCCATATTGCTCAACGCAGCAATTGAAGCCCGAAGCATAGTCGGCTTGAAGATGAATATAAAGAAGGACCGCTTAGAGCCGATACTGAAGATTCTACCTGCTGAAAAAAGCCCAACGGTTTCGTCTCTGGCTGACCCGACGTATGTAGCGATAGAAGTGATTATCGACGACAAAATCGAACGGTCCTTAGTTCCGGCATTGAAGCGGGCGGGCGCAACAGGAATAATTACATATCCTCTCAATAAAGTTATCCACTAATTGATGCTGTTTCTTGCCCCAGGGTGAGCGAAGCAAGAATCTCCTCATAGTAACTGGATGAACGGTCATTGTTTCCGCAAAGTATATTAGTTTCTTGTCATAAGTAACTATCTCGGTTATTCTATGTGTGTGAAATGATGCAATGAGTGGATAAGTGGATATGAAAATTGGTATAAAGGATGAATCCAAATACCAACAAGGATGCTGTTACCAAAAGAAAGCGCGGCCAGCCTTTGAAGCATCCGATTTTGAGGAAGCTTTTTACCTCTATAAGGAGGCAGAAAAGCTTTTTCGCGAAGCATTCGACTTTCCAGAAACACGCGTTTTCTTTAATCAGAACACAGCACTTCGCTGCTTAGAGGCATTGATAGATAGTGGACGTTTCGATTTCTATGATACTTATCAAAAAGAAGCAAAACTATTTTTCAAAGAATGGCCCTACAGTAAAATTAATACCACAATCGACTACCACGCAAGAAGGGATGCCTATGCTTTCCGGGAATGGAGAAAATCTTCCTTCAGCGAACGTTCTGAATTTCATGTTGTAAATGCAGCTATCGAGCAAGGAGACTTTCCTGGGGCAAAACGAATTCTAAATGACCTGATCGCGAAGTTAAAGGGCAGTTCTTTTCCGGAATCTGATGCTTACCGTGCTATTGCAAGATCAAAATTGCAGATTATCACAGCTAGGAAGCAGTTCAAGAAGCATGAGGATGAACGGGATATTTCTATTATAGCTGACGCCTATACGCGTGCTGCTCGTGCCTCTCAACTCCCCAAAAATTCGAAATCAAAGCAACATGAACGTATTGAAGCACATAAAAATTGGTAT
>JBDRTM010000469.1:0-3759 GCA_043824065.1 Planctomycetota bacterium
TTACGTGTCGACCTCAACGTTAATTTCCGCTCAGCCAAGGGAATCCTCGATTTTGTCAACAGGATATTTTCGCGCATAATGACGCCCTCTTTTACGAAGATTGACTATGACGAGTCGGCACAATTAAGGCCGGCACTTACAGATGAGTCACAAAGTAAATTCAAAGCTCAAAACTCAAAACTCAAAACTATTGATGTTGAGTTCCACATACTTGACGAAGACGAGGGACGAGAGACGAGAGACGAGGGACGGGTCGTAACTTCCCGCCAGTGTCAGGCCGCGATGATTGCCCGGCGTATCAGGCTAATGGTCGGAGCCGATACGGGCAAGCCCGAGTTTCAAATATACGACAAGCAGCAGGACACCTTCCGCGATGTCCAATATAGTGACATTGTCGTACTGATGCGTTCGTTGGCTAAGAAGGCCAACGATTACGTCGAGGTGCTCCGGCTGGCCGGCGTGCCCGTCAGCTGCCAAGCCACAGCGGGGTATTTCCAGGCAACTGAAATCAGCGATGTATTGTGCCTGCTGAAGGTCCTGGACAATCCGCAGCGCGACATCGAATTGGCCGCCGTATTGCGAAGCCCGTTTTTCAAGGTCAGTGACACCGAGCTGGCAAAGATAAAGATACACAACAGGGCAGACCAAAAGCAAAGGAATTACTATGACTGCGTGCTCCAGTACTGTAGCTGCGGTACGGATGCAAAACTTGCGGCCAAGCTCAAAGGAATAATCGCTCAAATTGAGCAGTGGCGGAAAATCGCCCGGCGGGGCAATCTCGCTGATTTGGTCTGGCAGGTCTATCGCGAAACCGGCTTTTTGTCGTATGTTTCGGCTTTGCCCAACGGCCAGGCCCGCAGGGCCAATCTTCTCAAACTCCACGACAGGGCAATTCAGTTCGAGGGCTTTGCCAGCAGTGCCGGCATACCTTCATTGACTCGCTTTGTTGAATTTATCGAAAAGCTTCAGGAAGCAGGCCAGGATTGGGCCCCTGCCGAGCCGCAGGCCTCTGCGGGTAATGCCGTTCGCATTTTAAGTGTCCATAAAAGCAAAGGACTTGAATTTCCCGTCGTCTTTTTAGCTGAGCTGGATAGTCCCTTCAACAAAAAAGACGTCCAGGCGGATATTCTTACTGACGCCGACGATACATTAGGCCTGCAAATCATCGACCGCCAATCGAACAGCAAGCTAAGCTCACTTGCACACGAGGTCATCGCAGAGCAGAAGCTCTCAACTGCTTTAGCCGAAGAAATGCGTATCCTTTACGTTGCGACGACGCGGGCCAGAGAACGACTCGTTTTAACCGCTTCACAAAAACAGAAGATATGCAGCCAGATTATCTCAAGTGGCTTTTTCACCTGCTTGCGCGGGTGCAAGCTTGCCCCTGCGAGGGACCCCGCCTTGCGGGAATCCAAAGCAGGGGGCGCCGAACCGATTCCTGACTGGCAGCTTCGCTCCTGCAGCAGCTCTTTGGAGTGGGTCCTCTATGCCCTTTCCGACCAGAAAAGTTTACACAGCGTTTTTGGGACCGGCCTGGCCGAGCAGGCTATCGACGACGATTTATTCAGCTTCAAACTTCACGACCAGGCCCAGCTAAAACAACTCTCTGAGTTTGTCATCAAATTAAAGGAAGACAAATTAAATAGTTCTGTTCCACCTGTTTGTCATTCTGAGCGCAGCGCCCCACCTAGTTGTCATTCTGAGCGCAGCGCCCCACCTATTTGTCATTCTGAGCGCAGCGCCCCGCCCACTTGTCATTCTGAGCGCAGCGCTAGCGGAGCGAAGAATCTCCCGAAACGCGCAAAATCAAAATTGCTTGCGCAGGTAAAAAAATCATTGGCCTGGCGATATCGTTTTGGTGATGCATACATTCTGCCTGCCAAAACTTCGGTAACGCAATTAACTCATCGTAGCGATGAATACATAAAATTCGATTATTCCCGGGCATTGGATCGTCAACCGAGTGCTCTTATATCTGCCGAGCCTTCTTTGACCGAACCGGTTGAACCCCGACCGTCCGAAGGACGGTTTGATCCCGTCCAGGCCTTCGGCCTGGTCGGCACAGCCACACACCTTGTAATATCCCAGCTTGATCTTCGCTTATTCGGGGACAAGTTTACCCCTGCGAAAGCAGGGGAAGTTATCGAAAAGACGAAGGACAAACTTTTAGCCGATAACGCCATAAGCACTTGCGTCGTTGGCCAAATCGACACAGAAGCGATACTAACATTTTTCCACAGCGACCTCGGCCAAATGGTTTTCGATACCCAAAATACCATTTTCCGTGAATGGCCGTTCACCTTCGCTCTGCCGGCATCTGAGTTTGATAATTCGCTTCACGCTTCACGCTTCACGAACGACGAAGCTATAATTGTTCAGGGCATAATTGATATGCTGATTCGCACACCGCAGGGCCTGGTCATTATAGATTTCAAAACCGATAATGTAACAAGCAGCCAGGTCAATCAGCGAGCCGAGCTTTATCGCCGCCAGTTGGACCTTTACAGCCGGGCCGCCAGTGCGATTTTGAAAGAAAAGCTCATCGCCAAATGGCTCTATTTCCTGACCCCGGCCACCGAGTTTGAGGTCAAATGAGTTTCCGTCTCTTATGCTCTTTTTGTCATTCAAAAAAACTTTTCACTTATGACTCAGGATTTTGTCAATAAATGCTTTGATTGGGTCCAGCCAACCTAATAAATGAAAAATTGTAAACAGCGCTGCCAAAACAAAAATCCCCGTGGCTAAGCCAAAGAAATATGAAAATATAATCAGCAATGCAAGAGTAATAATTCCTTCGACTATCCAGCCAATTATCCTACGCCATTTTCCAGAAGTAGCCCCACGAAACCTTGGAATTATACGCCGTGCCAACAAAGAAAGGTCTGCCTGCTTACGCTGAAATTCAGAAGAATCCTGTTCGCCTATAGATGAGAGCGACTCAGCTTTTTTTAACAGATCATCACAATCTGCTTTAATCGACATTCCAAGCTGCGGCATTTTATCAATCAAGATATCCACAGCTTGTATAATATGTGTTTCATACCAAGCATGAAGCGGAATAAAGCAGCCCATTTCTCCGAAGTTATCGCTAATAAGGTTCTTCAGCCAACCATCCAGTAGGTCAGCAGCTTTTTCAATTACTGCGATTTCGTCTTTGGTTAGTAACATCAGATTTCTTTCAATCGCTACCGGTCAATTCCGTAACAGCCCACCGCCGCTGAGCAGGTGTTGATACTGCTCTTACAGATTTCATCAGTACTGTTCGGTTTTCTTTTTAGGGTCTCGCCACCAGAAAAATTCAAATGCTCCGATTAGAAGTACAACAAGAGTCCACTCACCGCCGTGTCTTTCAAGATAACTGAATGGATTAAACGTTATTCCACTTCCGCCAAATCTAATGGAATCGGTGGAGCCGCTACTTCCAATAATGGCAAAACCGAGCAGAATGATTATTATTGGGACGACTACGCTAACGACCTTCTATTGCACTTGATTCATATTCATATTTAGCCCCTCTTTTAATAAATTCTATCTCTTTGATTTCAACTCAATAAATAATTCTATTATATTTTCTACTGAAAGTACAAATTTTTCCTTGACGGAAACTGCGATACTCTCTACAATTATCCACAGTGAGGTAATACCGTTTGATGCTCCAACTTAGCGTACTCATCAGGAACGACATGTTTTATGAGATCGGTAAGATGAAAGCTGTTAGCGAGTTATAATTACTGAGAACTCTTGCTTGTATAATTCTAA
>JBDRTM010000470.1:0-6678 GCA_043824065.1 Planctomycetota bacterium
ATGCGCTTGCTGAGCAAAAGCTCGAACATCGGCGTCTGGGCCAGATATTGCTGGAGCTCGGCTATATAACGCAAGCCCAGTAAAATGAAGCACTTTCGCTCCAGGTGGGTATAGAAAGGATAGATTTGACTGACATTTCTATAGGCAGTGAAATCATTGCTATTGTGCCGGCGGAATTAGTCAGCAAATACAATATTTTGCCGTTACGGTTTGAGAAAAGAAATACCACAAATAACCCAGAGAATAAACAATCATCAACAATCAATAATCAATTATTGGCTGTGGCGATGACGGACCCGTTTCAGCCGCAGGTTATCGAGGACTTACGGATGGTAACCGGCTATCCGGTGCGCCGTTATTATGTTGAGCCGAAAGAGATGGAAAATGCGATAATGAAATTCTACGGCAGCAACGTAGCAAGAATGTTAGATAACCTTATACCGGCTGACCAGCGGGCGGAGGCTGACAAGCTGGACAATGGAGATTACTCGCCGGCCAAGCTTCATGAGTTAGCGAGAGAGCCGTCTTTAGTCAATCTTGTGAATCTGATAATCCTGGAAGCAATTGAAGTCCGTGCAAGTGATATTCACATCGAGCCGTTCGAGCATGAGGTAAAGATAAAATACAGAATCGACGGCATGCTTGTTGAGAGGACGCCTTCATCGAAGCGTCTTCAGGCGGCGATCACTTCGCGAATTAAGATTATGGCGGATATGAACATCGCCGAACGATTTGTGCCGCAGGATGGGCATATTGAATTTGCCGGCAAAAACGGCAGGGTCGATATTCGTGTCTCGACCGTGCCGACGGTACACGGCGAATCTATTGAACTGAGACTTTTGGACAGGACGGCATCCTTGATAGGGCTTGGAAAGCTGGGGATGAACGAACAATGTCTGGAAGGCTTCAATCAATGTCTGCATAAGAACCACGGGATTGTACTTGTTACAGGGCCGACCGGCTGTGGGAAGACAACGACACTTTATGCGGCGTTGAAAAAGATATATTCGCCGGCCGTGAAAATGATAACGATAGAAGACCCCGTGGAATATCAGCTCGAAGGTATTAACCAGATGCCGGTCAATCCGAAAAGGGGTCTTACCTTCGCTACGGGTCTGCGGCATATACTTCGTCACGACCCGGACATCGTAATGGTGGGAGAAATTCGAGACACAGAAACCGCCAATATATCAATTCGGGCAGCGTTGACCGGACACCTTGTTTTCTCGACACTTCATACAAACGATGCCCCGGGCGCGGTCACGAGATTGATAGATATGGGTGTCGAGCCGTTTCTTTTAGCCAGCTCGCTGGAAGCGGTGTTGGCCGAAAGACTGGTCCGCAAGATTTGTCTTAATTGTAAAGAGCCTTACAAGCCGGACGAACATATAATCAAAAACCTGAATGGCTCGATGAAGATTAAACCCGGTACGAAATTCTATCATGGCGCCGGCTGCAATGAGTGCAATCAGACCGGCATGTCGGGTCGTATAGGTATATTTGAATTGCTCAGAATAAGCAGTAAGCTGCGGGAATTGATAGCGGAAAGGCCGACGACCGATCAGATTATAAAAGCGGCACCGGCGGACCACATAAGTATGGTCCACGACGGCCTGGGCAAGGTCTTAGAAGGCATCACGAGTCCTGAGGAGATTTTCCGAGTTTCAAAGAGTATTGATGAAGATTAAAGCGTGAAATGCCAAACGTATCTCGAATGAGATACCGGACATGAAAAATGAGCCAGTTTTCTTACAAAGCAGTTGACCGAAGCGGCGGACACGTTAGGGGAACGATAGAGTCGATTGACCGCAGAAGCGCTGTGGCCACTCTGACTGATAAGGGCCATTTCGTAACAGAATTGGCAGAAGAAGCTCAATCGCTGAGTGTCAAGCCGAGTGTCAAAGGTGGTGAGAAAGCAGCACTTGACCTGAGCAGGTTTTTGCGGCTTGGTTCGCGAAAGGTCACCAGCAAAGACATTTTAGCTATGACTACCCAGTTGAGCACAGCTTTGCAGGCGGGACTTCCCCTGCTGAACGGGCTTGAGCTTATTCGCGAGCAACAGCACAAGCCGGCGATGAAAGAAATGTTAGGTGACATTGTGAATGCGGTCAGCTCCGGAGAGTCGCTTTCAGAAGCTATGGCCAAGCACGAGAGGATTTTCAGCCCGTTATATCTGTCGATGATAAGAGTGGGTGAGACAGGAGGAATCCTCGAACAGACAACCGGCCAATTAGCAGGGATATTGAGCAGGGATGAGAAGATAAAAACAAATATGAAAAATGCGTCGGCGTATCCTATCTTTGTATTGTGCATCGGACTTGTGTCTGTTGTTATCATAATCACGTGGATACTGCCTACTATAATAGGGACGATAAGCGAGACCGGTGCGTTACTGCCCCTGCCGACAAGGATGCTAATAGGAATTAGCGGATTTACGAACGCTCTACTTACCGAGGTTTATGGATGGATTATTCTCGCTCTGATTGGGGCAGGTTTGTATTACCTGTTCAGATGGACGAGGGCCGAGGGAAAAATCAAGTGGGACACTTTTAAGCTGAGAATACCCGTGTTAGGTAATGTTTTGCGGACGATAGCGGTGGGCAGGTTTGCAAGAACGCTCGGAGCGCTAACCAAAGGAGGCGTTATCATTTTGGAGGCCCTTAGCGTTGTCCGTGATACGCTCGGTAATGAATTGTTGGGCAGAGAAATCGATGCCGTGGCTGAAAAGGTCAAGCGTGGCGAGCCGCTGGCCGAGCCGTTGAGCGAGTCGGGAAACTTTCCGCCTCTGCTGGTGCAGATTGTCTCGATAGGTGAGCAGACAGGCAAGCTTGACGAATTGCTGCTCAATGCCGCTGAGACTTTCGATAGCGAGGCGGACTCTGCGATAAATCGATTTATGGCGATTTTCCCGGCGCTTTTGATATTGCTGTTGGCTTTGGTGATAGGGTTCATAATAGCGGCAACGCTGCTGCCAATCATTGTAATGACTGTTGGTGGAGGGGTGCTTTAAGATAGTTTTGAGTTTTGAGTTTTTAGTTTTTAGTTTTTAGTTTTAGGAAAGGTAGTCAAATGGAGCGAAAGAAGCAGAAAAGAAAAGCATTTACGCTCATAGAGCTGCTTGTAGTGATTATTATTATATCGATGCTTGCTGCATTTACGGCGCCTAAATTGTTTCAGTATGTAGGCAAGTCCAAGAGGGACCTGGCAAAGCCCAAGCTGGCACTTGTCGAGGGTGCAATTGAAAGATTTGCCCTTGATTGCGGTCAGTATCCGGATGACTCGGAGGGGCTTGAGGCTTTGTTAGTTGCACCTTCGGGCCTTGAGGAAAGGTGGACCGGCCCGTATCTAAAGGCGAGTCAGCTGCTCGACCCTTGGGATAACCCAATTATCTATGTTGGCGAAGGTGAAATCAATCCGGGCAGTTTCGATTTGATAAGCCTCGGAGCTGACGGCTCAGAGGGTGGTGAGGGTGACGCCGAAGATATATTCAACGATTAGAGTAGTTCATAGTTCATAGTTCATAGTTTATGAGCTCAAGTGAGTTTTTTGGAAATGCAAAGGCGAAAGTCAAAAGTAAAGGTCAAAACAAAGCGATGCGGCTTTACCCTTGCGGAAGTGTTAGTGGTAATAGTTATCATATCACTTCTGGCAGGCCTGGGCGGCGGTATTTACGTGGGGACACATAAGAGGATGCTGGTCGAAAAAGCGGCACGCGACTTTGTACTTACAGCCCAATATGCAAGGATAATGGCGATTGAGAAACAGCGCCAGTACAAAATACAATTAGATGCAGCCAATAACGGATTCCTCTTAGCTACAACGCAATTGGATGAAGAAGGCGGGCAAACAGAACAGGTGATTGTGCAGAACTCTTTTTGCAGGCCTGTGGAATTCGAAGGTGCGGTCATGTTCGAGGACATCCAAATTACGCCGATTGGTTTGGAGACGACGACCGAGGACGATGAGGAGGAGCAGGTAATAGTTTTCTCGCCGAACGGCACCGCACAGTCAGCGGTAATTCAGATTGGTGACGGCAAAACTCATTATACGGTGAGTATTTTTGCTGCGACCGGCAAGGCAAAGGTGTATTTCGGCACATCTGAGGATGTGGAAATCGGATTTATTGATTTGGACGCAGAATGATGGTGTGGGCAAAGACAAACAGGAAAGGTTTTACTCTGGTTGAGGCAGCCGTTGCAAGTACCATCCTTTGTGGAGCTGTTTTGACCGTGGGAGCAATCAGCACGAGATCTCTTAGTGGCACAAGACTTAACAGGCAATATGAAGTGGCGGCGTCATTGATTGATAAACAGCTAAGCTTGATTGACTACATCGGCATCGATGAATTCATCGAATTAGGCCAAATGGAAGGGAGCTTTGAGGAGATTGAGCCGGGCTATCACTGGGAAGTGCTTACCGAATACCAGGATATTGATAGTCTCTATCTGGTAACTATAACGGTTACCTGGGTTGACCGCAAACGTCCTTACAGCCTTTCGGTGGATACTATGCTCGACGGGATAACCATATATATTGAACTTGAAGTAGCGCAGGGGTGATTAAGAAGATGCGTTCGAGAAAAACAGAATTTACCCGGTTAGAAATCCTTACCAAAGGCAAGACAGGCACGTCTCGGGCCTTATCCCTAACGGGATTTACATTGGTGGAAGTGATGGTGGCTTCAACCATAGGGGCCTTTGTTATGTTAGTGGCGGTGGGGACACTGAAGGCCATTACAGCCAGCGCTGAGATGGTGGAGAATAATATCAGCACTGCGGCTGAGGTAAGGTTTGCCTCGAATATGCTCAAAAGGGACCTCGTGAATTTTTATCGTGACGAAAATATAGAAAATACCAAATTCATCGCGACATCTGAAGAATCAGGGCAGGAAGGTACCAGCTATCTGGTTTTTTACACCCTCAGCAGGTCCAAGGCCAGGTCTGACCAGCCGGAAGGTGATATATACGAAGTGGAATATTACCTGATGAAAGATGAAGAAAAGTCGCTGCTGATGAGACGAATGTGGCCGAATCCAAACAAAGAAGAAACGGAACCGGGCGGAATCTTAACTGTAATTGCCGAGAACATTGATGTCTTCGAGGTCAGATATTTTGACGGTGAAGAATGGTCCACTGAATGGCCGGAAGAGATGCAGGTTTTGCCCCAGTTGATAGAGATCAATATAGCGGCAAAACCACCAAACCGGCCAGAGCTAACAATGGAATCCCTTATGGTCAATTTTACAAGATCTGTAACTGCCGCGGTTGATGATTCCGAAAGTGGTGAGCAAGAGGGAGGCGGCCAGCCAAGCGACTCCGGTACTGAGATACCCAGGTAAAAAAGGAAGAATTGGGAAACGAAAGTTTATTGGTCTTTGCAAAACAAATGAAACTAAAAATTTACAGAAGAGGCAGGCTTTACCGGCAAGACCACCCCCAAACAACCGTTCGGTTGCCAGAAAAAGGTTTGAGGGTGCCACCCTGTATTCCATTAGTAACGCAAAGCTCAATAGCTGAAAAAATGTGTACTAAGGTCAATAATAAAGGTCTTGTTCTTGTAGCAGTGCTGTGGGTCGTTGTGGTTCTTATGGTGCTGGTTGCAGTGCTCGGACGCAAAAGCCTACTCGATACAAAAGTCTGCCTCGCCAGGATGGAAGGGGTTAGGTGCAAGTGGGCCTGCAGGGCAGGGATAGAGAAAGCTGTCGGAGTGCTGAACGAGGACACACGAGAAAGTGACTGCCTGACTGATTTGTGGAGCGATAATGAAGAAGATTTCAATGATATTTTGCTCCAGCGGTGCTGGTTTACCGTCCGGGTTGTTGATGAGGCAAGTAAATTAAACATAAATACCGCCACGAAAGGACAACTTTTAGAATTGCCGGAGATGCTTGAAGAGATTGCAGATTCGATAATTGACTGGCGGGATGAAGATGATACGCCGAGTGAGGGAGGTGCCGAAGGCGGCTATTATGAGAATCTGCCCTTCGGGTATATGGCCCGGAACGGTCCTTTCAGGACGATACGTGAGCTGCTTTTAGTTAAGGATGTTACACCGGAGCTGCTGTACGGAGAGGACACCAATTTCAACGACCAGTTAGACTACAATGAACAAGATGGCGACGAAAGCCCCCCGAATGATGACGGAGATAGTGAGCTGGATAAGGGATGGATTGCGTATCTGACGTGCTATTCTTATGACAATAATAAAGACGCCGAGGGTAATCAAAAGATTAATATCAACAATGCCAATGAGAATCAGCTAACAAGCTCTCTTAACATAAGCAGCTCTCAAGCCAAATGGATTGCAGACAAGATCATAACCAACGGAAACGATTATCAAAGTATAGGTGATTTGATAAGTAATAACAGCCCTAAATCACCACCAGGCGGCTCGGAAGGGAATTCGGATGAAGCTGAGCCTCTGGATTTACAGACGTTTAGTCAGATAGCGGATAAAATAACCGTGGATGACAGTCAAAAGGTACCGGGGAAAGTGAACGTCAATACCGCCTCAGAGATAGTTCTGGCAGCTTTGTTGGGTGGCGGCGATACGGCTGAGCAAATCGCCCAGGAAATTATCGCCTATAGAGAAACTTTGTTGTACGGGATGCAAAGCATTGGGGAGCTTTTAGATATCCCATCGATGAATATTAATACCTTTAAGAATATTGCAGGTCTT